>DATCKB010000369.1:0-10477 GCA_036562505.1 Parasegetibacter sp.
AAACATTTATAGAAACCTTACCTTTAGCGAAACAAAAAATGCTGCAGGACATTCCACCCGCAGCATAAAAAATTAATCCTGACCCTATAAAACTTCAAATAAAAAATCCTCAAACTGTCAGATCATATACTAAGCAGAACAAATTAGCGGTAAGCTTTTAATCAAGCCTTCAGCCCTTATCAATTAAGCATCCGATATTCATTAGGTGTCTTACCAACGCGCTGTTTAAATAATCTTGAAAAGTGTTGCGGATACTTAAATCCTAATTCATAAGCAACCTGGTTAATTGATTTGCTTTGATCAAATATTTTTTCTTTGGCTACATCAATCAATTTAGACTGAATGTATTCCTGTGCAGTTTTGCCAGTTTCCTTTTTTATCAAATCACCAAAATAACTGGCAGACAAATTCAATTCAGTTGCGCACCAGGCTACAGAAGGTAATCCTATGGATTGGGGCTTATCGCTTTCAAAATATTCGTTCAATAAATTTTCAAACTTTTCCAATATACCCCGGTGTACATTGTCTCTCGTAATAAACTGCCTGTCGTAAAAACGAATGCAATAGTTTAAAAACAGTTCAATATTTGAAATAATAAGCCTTTTACTATGCTTATCGACACCGCGTTCCAATTCGAATTTGATCTTGTCAAAACAATCGAGCACGATTTTCCTTTCGCGCTCTGATAAATGAAGTGCTTCATTTGACTGATAGCCGAAAAAAGTGTAGTCCTGCATATGCCGTCCAAGCGATGTGCCGTGTATTAAATCAGGATGAAACACCAACGCATAACCTTTAGGCTGGTATACTTCTCCGTTGCTGTTTATTCCCGCCACCTGCCCCGGCGCAAGAAAAACCAATGTTCCTTCCTGGTAATCGTAAGTATGACGACCGTAAACCATATCGCCACACTTAACATCTTTTAGAAATATGGTGTAAAACCCGAAATACATTTTCGAGCCACTTCTTGGACTGGCTTTAGACAAATCAACCACACTCACCAACGGGTGCAATGTTTCATTATTGTTAAATGCATTGTACTCGCCTATAGTCTCGAAACGACGCATATTATCCATAAATAATCCGATTTTGACATCCCGAAATTACCACTTTAGCAAGGGTTTAGCCATGTCCAGGTGCATAATCAGGAATATTGGTAGATAAATCCGTAATTTATATACCACCGGCGCGGGAAAATGTAGGGAACTTAGTTTCGTGTAAACCAGGGCCGGAATTTGCACCGGCATTCTTTTGCCTATAAATAATAACCATTCAAGATGGAACAAACCAAATCAACACACAGCAGGCGTTCCTTTTTAAAATCTTCATTATTAGCAGGCGGAGGTCTCATGATCAGTTTTACCTGGTTCCCCGAAACAGGGGTCGCAGGCACCACAAAAGATATGGACGTTCCGGAAAGATGGTTTGAAATAAACGGGTATATAAAAATCACCCCTGATAATATCATAAAGATTCTTAACCCTAATCCGGAATTCGGGCAAAATGTGATGACCTCTCTGCCTATGATCATAGCTGAAGAACTGGATGCAGACTGGCAAAAAGTAATGGTAGAAATGGGGCCGCACGATAACGTGAAATTTGGGCCGCAGTTTACTGGCGGAAGTAATTCAGTGAGGATGTATTGGAGACCACTCCGTGAAGCAGGAGCGGCGGCACGGCATATGTTGATACAAGCTGCAGCTCAATCATGGAATGTGCCTTTGGAAGAAGTGACAACAAAAGCAGGAATTCTTTACCATACCAACAGCGGCAAATCGGGAACTTATGGAGACTTTGCATCCAAAGCCTCGACCATTCCCATTCCAACAGGAGTTAAATTAAAAGATGTAAAGAAATTTAATGTAGTACGAAGCTCAAAGAAAAATGTCGAGAGTTTGAAAATCGTTTCGGGTAAACCTCTTTTTGGATTAGATTATAAACAGGAAGGGATGCTGATTGCTATGATTGAACATCCACCGGCTTTCGGGATGAAACTTAAATCCTTCGATGCTTCCGAAACTTTAAAAATGCCGGGGATCAAAGATGTCTTCAGTCAAAAATTATATGAAGAGGGTTTCGAACAGGGCGGCTTCGACACCCGCACTTTCAATGATCTACTCGTCGTTGTCGGCAATACTACCTGGGAAGTAATGAATGCCCGGAAAAAATTGAGAGTACAATGGGAGCCTGCCGGAGATACGAAAGATACCATGGGAGGCAGAGGCCAAAAAAGAGAGGTTATAGTACCGGGAGAGTTGGAAAGTACAGATGCCCAGCTTAAAAAATTGCAGGAATATGCAAACAAACCCGCTCAACAACTAAGAAAGGATGGTGACCCGGAAACAGCGTTCAAAAATGCGGCCCAAATTATCGAACGCACCTATAATGCGCCGTTCCTTGCACACAACTGTATGGAGCCGATGAACTTTTTCGCCCATGTCACGGCTGAAAAAGCATTATTGGCTGGACCTCTGCAAGCACCGGGTTGGTCTGAACCAACGCTTGCAAGACTATTAAACCTGCCGGCCGACAAGATCGAGATCCAGATGACACGTATGGGCGGAGGCTTTGGTCGCAGGGCATATGGACATTATCTCTATGAAGCAGCGCTTATTTCCAAAAAAGTAAACGCTCCTGTGAAATTGGTATATACCCGTGAAGATGATATGACCTATGGCATTTATCGCCCAATGTATACCGCAACCTACCGCGCTGCCCTCGATGCAAATAAAAATTTAATTGCATTTCATGTAAAAGGTGGCGGCATTCCTGAACATGCCATTCATGCAAACAGATTTCCTGCCGGTGCAGTTGACAATTATCTTGCTGAAGCCTGGTCGATTCCATCCAATATTACCATTGGGGCATTCAGGGCTCCGCGATCAAATTTCAATGCGGCTGCAGAACAATCATTTTTGGATGAACTGGCGGAAGCAATGGGTAAAGACCCCATTGATTTCAGACTCGAATTATTAAAACGGGCTAAAGAAAATCCCGTAGGTAAAAACAATGATTATAATCCCGACAGGTATGCAGGCGTATTGGAGTTGGTTAAAGAAAAATCCGGCTGGGGTAAGCCGGAAAATAAAAAATATAGTCGTGGCGTGGCTGCCTATTTCTGTCACAACTCATACGCCGCTCATGTGGTTGATATCGTAATGAAGAATGGAAGACCCTATGTTGAGCGAGTATTCAGCGCAATGGATTGCGGAATTGTTGTCAATCCAGATGCAGCGACAAACATGGTAGAAGGAGCCGTCGTCGACGGTATTGGAAATGCATTTTACGGAAAGCTAACTCATAAAGATGGCGCTGCGGAACAAAACAATTTTCACCGGTACAAGATGATACGACATAGTGAAGCGCCGAAAAAAATTGAAGTGCATTTTGTTCAAAATGATATCGATCCTACAGGATTGGGCGAACCACCCTTCCCGCCAGTTTTTGGAGCCGTTGCAAATGCCTTATATAAAAGCACTAATAAAAGATATTACAACCAGCCATTCCTCGACCCGTCTGTGCAACAAAATAACCAGGCAGGCAATAAAAAATCTTTTTAAATAATTCCCGTCATCAATTTTCAACCATGATCAAAGTAAATATCAATAAGAAAGATTATGAACTGGATATTGATCCTGAAACGCCGCTATTATGGGTGTTGAGAGATACCATTGGTCTTGTGGGAACCAAATACGGATGTGGCGTAGCACAATGCGGCGCCTGCGTGGTTCATTTGAATGGACAGGCCGTTCGCTCGTGTGTTACGAAAGTTAGCAGGGCGGTAGGACAGAAAGTAGTTACTATAGAAGGCTTATCGGAAAACAATGACCATCCCTTGCAAAAGGCATGGGTGGATTTGGATGTTGTGCAATGTGGTTACTGCCAGGCAGGGCAGATCATGTCGGCGGCTGTGCTTTTGAGGGAGAATAAAAACCCGACTGAAAAAGATATTGAGAACGCCATGGAAGGAAATATTTGTCGCTGCGGTACCTACCTGCGAATTAAAAAGGCAATTCACCTGGCGGCAGAGATGCAAAGAAAAGGTTCGAAGTAAAAATATAAACAGATGGGAAAGTTTATTATTGTTATAATGGTTATTATAATCACTGTTGGATTGCTGGCAAGTGGATTTAGCATAAATAATGACCTGAGAACTACAAGAAATAAAATAGATAGCGCTGCATCCATCGCTGCCTTCATGAAAGTATATGATGTTTTAATGAGCCCCCGATGCATTAATTGTCATCCGGCTGGCGATATCCCTTTGCAGGGCGATGACAGCCATTTGCACACGATGTCGCCGATAAGAGGAAAGGACGGAAAAGGAGTGTATGCAATGAAATGTTCGAATTGTCACCAACCCACTAATTCGCCAGGATTAAACACTCCACCCGGAAATCCGAAATGGGCGCTTCCTCCCGCCGATATGAAAATGGTTTTTGAAGGAAAATCTCCCCGTGATCTTGCGTTGCAAATAATGGATTACAAACGCAATGGGCACAAAAATAAAGCGCAACTAATAGAACATGCGCGTGATACATTGGTAAAGGCAGGATGGAATATGGGTGAAGGCCGCAAACCACCGCCGCTGCCATATGAAGAATTTGTGGCGGCATGGGATGAATGGATTAGCAAAGGTGGAGTTGCACCAAATAATTGATTCCCCACCCGGAATATTGGTAGATAAATCAGTAATACGTATACCGCCTCCACGGCATAATATTCTCAACTTTGCTGTACAAACGAAATGTATGGAAACAGTGAAGTTGAACAATGGTACGAAAATGCCCATCCTTGGATTTGGCGTTTTCCAGGTAACCGATCTGGCCGAATGTGAAAGAAGTGTTTTGGATGCCATCAACACAGGTTACCGATTGATAGATACCGCAGCCTCATATGGAAATGAAGAGGCAGTAGGAAAAGCGATAAAAGAAAGCTGTATAGCGCGTGAAGACCTGTTTATCACAACCAAATTATGGATACAGTCAAATGGCTATGAAGGAACGAAGAAGGCTTTTGAAAATTCACTAAAGCTTTTAGGTGTTGATTACATAGACTTATACCTGATGCATCAACCCTATGGCGATGTATTTGGTGAATGGAGAGCCATGCAGGACCTGTATAAAGAAGGTAGAGTTAGAGCAATAGGCGTAAGTAACTTCCACCCTGACCGGCTTATTGATTTAATTGTTCACAATGAAATTGTTCCTGCAGTCAACCAGGTAGAAATCCATCCGTTCCATCAACAAATCGAAACCCAACGTTTTTTACAGGAGAATAATGTTCAGATAGAATCCTGGGGACCATTTGCAGAAGGAAAGAACAACATCTTCCAGAATGAATTACTCCGCTCCATTGGCGACAAATACAATAAATCCATCGCGCAGGTTATCCTTCGCTGGCTAACACAAAGAAGTGTCGTTGCCATTCCAAAATCAGTTCGCAAAGAAAGAATAGAGGAAAACTTCAACATTTTCGATTTTCAGCTCAGCGTTGAAGATATGGAAGCTATTAAATCATTAGATACGAAGACAAGCAGCTTCTTCGACCATCGTGACCCCGCGATGGTTAAATGGCTTGGTGAGAGAAAATTGGCCGTATAACACATCTTAAAATTTATTGAACATGCAAAAAAACATATATCTACTGATAGTTATTGCCATTACCATTACATCATGTGTCTCAACAAAACAAAATCAAAACAACCATATAATAATTAAAGAGCAGGGAGCATTCTCGGCTGGTGGTACCGTAGTTAAAAGTGAAGGAACATTTGATGCCTTAAAACCCTGGAACGTGCAGCAGGGCGGGCAAACACGACACGGAGACCACGCTGATGTTTTTTATCAGCTTCCGGCAAATGCAAAAAATCATTCAATGGTTTTCCTGCATGGCTATGGACAATCCCGCCGCAGTTGGCAAACAACTGCCGATGGCAGAGAAGGTTTCGCTAATATTTTTTTGAGAAAAGGTTATCCCGTTTATCTTGTTGATCAGCCAGGACGCGGTGCGGCAGGACAAACTACAAAGCCCGGACAAATTACTGCTACGCCCGATGATCAAACCTGGTTTACACAATTCCGAATCGGTTTATACCCCAATTTCAACGAAGGAGTACAGTTCCCGAAAGATTCAACATCCCTTGACCGGTTTTACAGGATGATGACACCCAACACAGGGAATGTAGACGAAGCGACCATTGTAAAAGCAATGTCGGCTGTGTTTGATAGAACCGGCGATGGTATTCTTTTTACCCATTCGGCAGGAGGTTCCCCTGGCTGGAAAACGGCGATTAAGAATAGCCATGTCAAAGCAATCGGAGCCATAGAGCCCGGAGGTTTTACTTTTCCTGAAGGTGAAGTGCCTGAAGGCAATCGTGGCGGCGCTGGTGTGCCGCTTAATGAGTTTTTGAAATTAACTAAAATTCCTATCGTGGTATATTATGGAGACTACATCCCCAAAGAAGAAACCAATGCTGCTTCGCTCAACTTCTGGCGTAATGTACTGGCTACCGCACGGGAATGGGCGAAAGTGGTAAATGCACACGGTGGTGATGTGACTATTGTCCATTTACCTGAATTGGGTATTAAAGGAAACACACATTTCATAATGTCAGATCTAAACAATAAAGAAATAGCCGACCTGCTTGCAAAATGGTTAAATGAAAGAGGTCTGAATAAATAAATATTATCACGATGAAATTATTCAAAGTAAACTGGCTATGGTTATTACTGATGCTGTCTGCCTGTTCCCAGGCACAAGGACCAACACCTCAAAAGGGTGAGTTATTTGAAGATCAAAAAATATTGATTGTTTACCTGTCAAGAACAAAAAATACAAAGGCCGTTGCAGAGATGATCCATCGAAAGGTTGGCGGTGATATTGTGGCGCTGGAGCTGGTAACGCCGTATCCGGAAGATTATCAAACTACGGTGGCCCAGGTAGTCAAGGAGAATGAAACGGGATATTTGCCGCCTTTAAAAACAAAGATCGACAGTATAACAAAATACAATGTGGTATTTGTAGGATTTCCAACCTGGGGTATGCAGTTGCCGCCGCCGATGAAAAGCTTTTTGAATCAATATGATCTGAGTGGAAAAACGGTTGTTCCCTTTAATACCAACGGTGGTTATGGGATTGGCAGCAGCTTTGAAACCGTTAAGAAACTATGCCCCGGCAGCAAAGTATTGGAAGGCTTTTCGACCAAAGGAGGTGTTGAAAGGGACGGAATTTTATTTGTAATGGAAGGTGATAAAGAAAGGCAGGTGGAAGCTGAGGTGCAAAGATGGTTGAAGAAGATGGGTTTCGTTGAGTAAATAACTATAAATTTTGAAGAATGAAAAAGATAAGATTTATTCTAATAGCCGTCTTTATGTTGACAAGTATTATTTCTTTAGGTCAAAATAAAATAAAAAATCCTTTTGGCCTGGTGTATGAAGGTGCGATTACAGAAAATGTAAAGGGAAAAGTAAATATTCATCCGGTGACCTATAAATTAAATGGAATTGATATCGCCGCCAATGTGTATACACCTGCCAATTATAATGCGTCGAAGAAATATCCCGCAGTAGTAGTAGCACATCCTAATGGTGGCATAAAAGAGCAAACGGCTGGATTGTACGCGCAGCGTTTGGCGGAGGCAGGTTACATAACTATTGCTGCTGACGCAGCATTCCAGGGAGCAAGTGGCGGAGAGCCACGGCATACAGATAAACCATTCTTCCGTGAAGAAGATATTCATGGCATGGCAGACTTTATCAGCCAGTATACAGGCGTTGATGAAAACCGTTTAGGTGTTCTCGGCATTTGCGGTGGCGGTGGCTACACACTTAAAGCGGCGCAGTCGGACAAACGCTTTAAAGCTGTAGCAACATTGAGCATGTTCAATTCGGGCGAGGTCAGGCGGAATGGTTTTCAGAATTCCCAGTTAAATACAATCCAGGAACGCCTAAAACAAGCTTCGGATGCCCGTGCGCTGGAAAAAGTGAGTGGTAAAGCAACAGAGAGTGCGCGGGAAGAAACAGGAGGTAAAATTCCTTTTTCAGGTGTTGCAAGCATAACGGATGAAGAGATCGCTAAGACGCCAACTGACTTGTATCGCGAGGGATATGAATACTATTACAGAACCCACGCCCATCCCAATTCAACCTTTCTGTACACCACGAGCAGCTTAATGTATCTAATGAGTTGGGATGCCACTGACCAGATTGAATTAATTGACCAACCTTTGTTGATGATGGCCGGGAGTAAAGCCGATACAAAATATATGACAGATGAAGCATTTTCCAAAGCAACCAATGCGAAAAACAAAGAACTTTTTGTTATTGATGGCGCTACGCACATACAGACTTACTGGAAGCCTGAGTATGTAAATAAGGCTGTAACTAAATTAATTGAATTCTTCGGCCAAAACCTTAAATAAAGGGACGCTGAATTATAAACGTTTTAAATAATTAGTAAAAATGAAAACATTAACGCTGAGTTTTTTCCTGATGACTATGTGCTTACAATGGTCATTTGCGCAGAATTCGCCAGCCGAGCAGGAAATCATCAAACTTTCAAAAGACAAATGGCAGTGGATGGCAGATAAAAATGCAGCCGTGCTGGATAGCCTCTTTCATGCAAAATCCATGTTTGTTCATATGGGCGGTTCATGGGGAAAACAACAAGAGATGAACGTAATAAAAAGCGGAGGAATCTGGTACAAGAAAGCCGATATACATGAAGTATCCGTAAATATAATCGATAATACCGCTATTCTTTTAAATAGAATTGATTTGTTAGCTGTTGTTGGCGGTAATGAAGTCACTAACCTATTTATGGTCACAGAAGTTTATATAAAACAAAACGGATCGTGGAAACTTGGTTCGCTATCGTTTACTAAGTTGCTTACGCCCGGTGGTAAATGACGTATCAATTGCTATTAAACAATGAAGAAACATAAAACACTCATAGTATTAATTCTTGCATTCAGTTCGATTTCTTTTATGCTGAAAGCACAGACCAACCAGGTTGAAAATTTGGGTTTAAGTCCTAAACAACAAAGTCTTGTCGCCATCGCTGCCTTGACTGCAACAGGTAATCTAACAAAGCTGAAAACGGAACTGAATAAGGGACTGGAAGCGGGATTGACCGTGAACCAGATCAAAGAGGCTATTGTGCATATTTATGCTTATGCCGGATTTCCTCGCAGTATACGTGGCTTGCAGACATTCATGGCTGTGTTGGATGAACGCAAAGCCAAAGGCATTAATGACGTGGCAGGAGCAGAAGCATCTCCTATAAATAATGATAGCAGCAAGTACGAACGCGGGAAAGCGGTATTGGAACAACTAACCGGCATCCCTGAAACTGGACCTAAAACCGGTTATGCGGCTTTTGCCCCTGTAATAGAGATCTTCCTGAAAGAACATTTATTTGCTGACATTTTTGAGAGAGATGTTTTGACCTATTCGGAAAGAGAGTTGGTTACAATATCCGTGTTGAGTAGTATAGGTGGTGTTGAGCCTATGCTGCGCTCACATTTAAATATTTGCTTGAATATTGGATTAACTTCAAACCAACTTCAGCAATTCGTAGGGATTATTAAATCAACTATAGGCAAAAAACAATCTAAAGTTGCACAACAAGTTTTGGGCGAAGTATTAAATAGTAAGAAGTAGGATTGAGCGATGGAAATTGAATAATTAATAAATATCGGAAATGAAAAAGATGGTTAGTGAAGGGCGTTTGTTTATACTGCTTGCGAGCTGCATGGCTACTGCAGTATTATCCTGTAACAGCGGTAAAGAACAAAAGTATGCTGCAACAGAAAATGCTACAAATCTAATTTTCCCTAAAGGGAAGAAAACTACGAATGATAACTTTACAGGTACGGTATATCTTCATTCTCTGATAGAAGGCGATAGTATAAATCCTAATAGTGTAGGCAACGTCACCTTTGAGCCTGGTGCAAGAAGTAAATGGCATTTTCATCCGGCTGGACAGATTCTGCTGGCAACAGATGGTGTTGGTTATTACCAGGAGAAAGGTCAATCAAAGATCATTCTCCGGAAGGGAGATGTTATCAAATGCCCGCCCAATGTGCCGCATTGGCACGGAGCAAGCGCTGATACTTCTTTTGTGCAGATAGCTATTACAGGAAGGAAAAAAGGGCCAACGGTTTGGTTAGATGAGGTGTCGGATGACGAGTATAACAAATAGTAAATTAAGAAAATGAAAATATTTTATTTTGCTTTAATTGTATTGTTAAGCGGCAATGTGTCAGCCCAACAGCAGGAAATGCTCATTCGAATTTCAGAAATTGAAATTTATCCTGAATTTCTTACGGACTACAAATCTATCTTAAAAAGGGAAGCCGCCGCTTCCGTCAGAATAGAAAAGGGTGTGCTGGCAATATTTCCAATGTTCCAAAAAGATGCTAGCACACGAATACGGATTTTAGAAATATACGCTAACGGGGATGCTTATCAATCAC
>DATCKB010000417.1:0-2179 GCA_036562505.1 Parasegetibacter sp.
GCATTGTTGCTCTCTGTCTGTATTAAATTTCGGAAATTCTGTTTTGAATCCGGCTCCCTTTAACAAAACAGAGAGCAACTTTAACATATGACGTTTATACTGAATCTTCCTTGCTCCGTTTAGTAAATATTTTCGTCGAAACGAAGACCATCGATACAGAAATAAGCGGGTGTATTAATTACTCCTGCAGTTCTGTCGCTCGAGTCAAATTCGAAAACAATACGGGTTACTTTTCCTAGTGAAGACACATCTACCGGCATCCAGTCGTTTCTGGTAAAGTTTTTCTTGCCTTCCACTGAATTCCTGTCTGCGAAATAATATATCACATCTCCCGTGTGTGTGTCACCGTTATATCCTTTTATAATAACTCTGCAATAATCTTTTCTTGCTACTGTCATTGCAGTTGTTCCGGGTGCCCAGGTTTTCTGTGGTACACCGGATACGGTTGCACCCTGACCATACATAATAGTCTGGTACAGGTAAGTAGTAGGAGCCAGCAACAATGCATTCAACTGCAACGGGCGGGAGAATGTCACAAATGCATCAGTTCCAACTGCATTAGCAACCAGAAAGTTACCGGTAGCATTCGGACCACTACCTGTGTAAACGCTGTACTTGGTAGAATCCAGATTAGCTTCGTTGGTTACGAATCCTCTGAAAGTACGATTCGAAATGGCGAAGCCTGTCCAGGTAGCTCCGGTCTTTTTTACATTAAATGTAGCAGGACCGGTGGTAAAAGGTGCATCAGGCACTCTCTGACTGAATCTGTCTAAAGTGAAATCTTCAAACAGCATATCAGTCGGGAAAAATATCGGATAGATATTTGTGCCCTTGGGTTCCTTCGAACACGATGCCAATGCGAGCACAACAACGGATAAATATATCAGTTTCTTCATTGTAGTTAAGTTTTGATTAGTAAACCAGATGTTCGTAGCTAGGATTCTGATCAATGAACGGATTCCATTTCATTTCAGATGTTGGAAGCGGATAGATAAACCGATCTTCAGTGATAGTCAGGGTTGGTCTCAGATTGAAGATGAGACGTTTACCAGACGCATCAGTGAATCTAGCTGCAGCCATCCAGTGAGCTTCATTTTCCAGATGCAGTTCAATGAAGATTTCTTTGAACAAATGATCATAGAATTCCTGCTTGGTTGAAGCTGTTAACGGACCAAGTCCTGAACGATCTCTTACAAGATTGATCGGAGCCATAGCATCAGCCAGAGGTCTGCCGGTACGCTCAAGTAATTCAGCTCTCATCAGGTAAACTTCAGTTAATCTCATGAAGTATGTAGTGTACTTATCGTTATCACCACCTTCCTGACGACCTTTACGAGCAAGCTTCTTAGGCGCTCTCACATAAGTGTTGTTTCCGGTAGTCGGACTTTTCACTGGTCCCCATGCTTCATCATAACGAGGGTCACCGGCCAGGAGGTTATCTCCCAGAGTCTGAATAGTCAAGGTTGCATAGTTATACCCATAAGTATAGTTGTAGGCAGAAATCACGTCATCAGTTTTCTCACGGTATCTGCAGAACAGGAGTTCTTTAGAATCCCATGCTTTGTCGTACAGTTCAGTGAGGGAATTCTCAAGAACCAGACCAACCGCGTTTGCTTTCGCAAGAATTGCATCAACCAAAGTAAGCGCCTCTGAATAATCGTTACCGCGGCCTCTGTACATCAGTACTTTTGCTTTCATAGCCTGTGCCATCTGGCGCGACATTCTTTTACCGGTTGTATAATCCGGAGCCATTTCAATAGCCTTATCGAGATCAGCCAGAAGCAGTTCATAGGTTTTACCTACGGTTTCGCGCTCCTGATAAACATTAGACAGGCTTGAAAGCTGTGTTTTATAGATGATCCCGTAAGGATTTTCCGGATCATCCCACCAACGACCGAAATAAAAGAGAGTATACATGTGCGCAAACGCTCTGATACCATAAGCTTCACCGAGCATTTCGTTCTTTCTTCCGGCATCTTTAAAAGCAGATTCAGGAAGAGCACTGATTGCCTCAATTGCAGCATTAGCACCATTTACTGTTTTGTAGAAAATATTCCAGAGATTCTGGTTGTCTCCGGTTGCAGTCATGTTAAAGTTGTATGCACTTGAGTTAGCATTTACACCTCCAACCATCGAAGCAAATCCGGAAGTGAATCTTACGGTCCACTCGTCTTTACCT
>DATCKB010000375.1:0-1694 GCA_036562505.1 Parasegetibacter sp.
GAGTGAGATTATGGCTCCGGTCAGTGTGTTCAAAGTTGCGGTCTACCGGAGTTTTATCCTGCCGGGTAAAATAAGTTATTCCCCATTTATTCCACTGACTTTGGTCAGATCTCAGATAAACACTGAACGTTTCAAAGGCGAAACTTAAAACACTCAGGGTATCGGTGAATTTATTCCTTTGGAGATTTTTTTCCTGAGAGAATATAGCACCCACCATGTAGTTCTTCAGCTTAGGGAACCGGCGACTTACATCAATAAGTGGCCGGAAAAAATAACCTTTCTGAAAACTATTTTCCGAATTAGTCAGATTGATCAATGCATTAATTCTGAATCCACCTGCGGTGGTGATATAGTTGACCATTTGACGAAAACCAGAGAATCCATCGGAACGTTGATATGTTTTAAACTGATAACCCACCTGATGACGGACGGAATCCATCAACCGGAAACTAATACCTGCGACGTGTTCAGTGGCTGGTGAAGGTATAATCTCCATTCCCCAATCGCGACTGAATTCAACATTTCTGAGGCGCTCTAATGGCCGGAAGTTTTCGTCCACCCATTCGTATTCCAGTTCAGTATTGAGCGTCCATCGTTTTGTCTGAGACAACCGATGCAGGTTTCTGAGCTGAAGTTTTGCCGCATAGCCACCGTCGTTCGACTTATCAAGTGAGGAGAAAGTATTCACATCATAATTACTGTATGCGAAATCAGTAATCAGTAGAGTATTCTTGCTGATCTGATAATCGGCCCCGATGCTTACAATCTGTTGTTTTTTGGGAGTTACGAGAAAAGCGACCGGAGCAAAACTTCCCTGTTTTATCCCGTTCTCCGGTTGAATCCATTTGTAAACTTTTCCGTTAGCTCCGCTGAAATCAGGTACGTAGTCGCCGTTACCCTGGCCAACGCTAAGAAAACTCAGGTGATATTTATCTCCGTCGCGGGTGGTATCATATACGTAAATCTGTTCAGTAATACCATTGTAGTTGGTATCTTTCCTGGCGTATAAAATCTTCCCGATTCCAAAACTATCAGGTTGCGCAACGGGATAAAAAGCGCGGTTGATGCTGTCGCCAATGTCGTGCAGAAACTGTTTTTGCGGAGCATCCAGGGTCTGGTTTATAGGTGAATTCTTTGCATCACTGTTATTAAATGCGCTGATGCGAAGATTCAGCCGGTTATTGATATTGATTTCATCGGCCAGATAAATATTGGCGTTCAGGAAATTTCTGTCGGCATATTCAAACTCTACCTGAATCCTTGAATCCTTGGTGATCATTCGTTTAGGGGTAAACGTTATTTCTGCGGTATTATAGTTAATGACGTAGTCCTGATCCTCTCCCCGTTGCAGGAGTTCTCCATCGATGAACACTCGTTCTGTACCGGCCAGTACCACAAAGAAAAATTCGTTTGAAGCACCCGACAAACGATAAGGCCCCTGATTTCCTTCAAGTCCCTGGAAGACATTTCTGGTGAATTTACCTTTTGCAATTGATCCGCTTACCAGCAGGCGATTTGTACTGTTGGAAGAAATAGTATTCTTTGTTTCGAAAGATATCCCCTGTAGTCTTTTATAGAAATGCAGGAAGTAGCTGGTATTCTGACGTATATCGATATCACCCAGGTTCAGTTCCCAGTTTCGCTTTTTGAACTGCAACCATATTCTGTCGAATTCATTTAATTGCTGAGTAGTC
>DATCKB010000380.1:0-2147 GCA_036562505.1 Parasegetibacter sp.
ATCCTATGAAAAACCAATGTATTAACGCAATGATTTCTACAAAATTGTGCCGGGTTAAAAAAATCTTTAGTATCATAAAAAAACGTGAAATGGCGGGATGAATCTCCCCCTCATTTCACGTTTCAGGTTATTGGATAAAAACGGGACCTGTTAATCACCTTCCCGCTCGCTCACTAGTCTGACAAACGGCCGTTTTCAATAAAGCGGATTTGTGCCGGTCCGGTAGTTGCTGACTCTCCGACCAGCAATACGGTATATGCTCTTCCTTCGGCTAATGATATTGTTCTTTCCAGTTCGATATCATTATCTGTGTTATTAGCGGTGATAGTGATATCACCGGGGGTAACGGGTGTAAAACCCGAAACATACTTGTAGGCCTCACTCTGATCTACAACGTTATTCCCACCTGCAGCAACAATAACTCTGGTGTCGCCGGAATCGGGAATGGCATTGATATATCTGACGTAGGCCATACCGTTAGAACCTGACAAGCCTTCAAAATCATCGTGTACTACAACGTTGTCGTAGTTTCCGTTTGCGCCGAGGATAAACAATGAATAATATTTATTTTCCTCAAAATTGAAGGTGGTGTTTGTAAAATAGTCGGTCAAATTATAATCGTAGGCTTCTATTCTGCGATTACCCGGATAAATGTTCAGGTACCCACCGGTGAAACTGGTATATGTCAGCGGTGTGGGAGTGAGGGCCGTACCCGAAAGCCCTATACCTATTGATGCTCTGTCGGGGGCCAGATTGAAAGCCATCAGGCCTGCTGCCGGGATTTCTGGTCCGTCGTCATTATTCTTGGTACATGCTGCAAAAGTGATACTTGCTAAAAATATAATGCCCAAGGTACGTAGAACACCCAACCGACGAAATGAAATAATATTTGCTTTTTTCATAAATATATCTGCTTTAATGATTAATGAATTCCAGAATTAAAATTTCCACCTGTACATGGTGTCGCAGGCGAAGTACACAACCCCGTCATCCTTGTTATTAATTTCTGGCTGGTTTTCTTCCTTATTTGTGTAAAAATGATGCCAGTTGACAGGGAAATAATGTGTATCGTTGCTGACGAGGGGGAGATTAACTTTCTTTTAAGATTTGAAACTCCTGCAACAGACTGTGCGTTAAATTTTCATTAAAGCTTACCAGACCGAATTAAAAAGGGGCCTTCTCAGGCCCCTTACTTTAAAACTATTTTGAATCCCGCTTGATATTGGTCTTCTAAGATTTTTTATTTTCCGGTAACAACTGTCTCGGATTTGTTTTCGATCCAGGTGGGTTTACCTTCTTTTATTTTCTGGAAGTTCGAAGTCAGTCGGCTTGAAATTATTTCATTGTCTAATTTCAGGCGGTTGTAAGCATCGATTGCAGCTTGCTGATATTTAATAGCTTCATCTTTTCTGCCCAGCTTGTGCAGAACACCTGCGTTAATTTCCAGAATCGTGAAATTATCGCTATATGCAGACGCCAGGTGCATCCAGTTCAGTGCGTAGTTCAGCCATACTTTATCGTTAACTGCTTTCAATACCGCATCGGCCATATCGCGAACACGGTAGGCGTAAGGTGTACCTTCCATATTGGCATAAAAACTACGTACTACGGCAATTTCCTCTTCGGTACTGTTTTCATACCGGCCTTGCTTTACCAATTCCTCGAACTGTTTGAGCGACTTTTCATTTCCTGCTCTGATGATCGACTTATCGTAACTCAACACCTGATAGCTGTACTCTTCGAGCACTTTTATCAGTTCTTTCTCATTACCTGTCTGCGCATAGAAATTCATTTTCATGGAACCGGTTTCCCATTCAATGGGATTACGGGAAGGCAACTTTGAACGGACTCCAACAATATGGTTCAGCAAGGTAATATCCTTCTTACTGATTGCTCTTTTCAGGTCTGCTGTAAGATATTGCACCAGCTGATTGTCGAGATTATTTCCTCTTACTAATCCTGACTGTTCAATTTCGGCTTGGTTTTTTGTGAGGAACTGAAAATAAGCCCCATCTGCCCGGGCTGATTCTTGTCTGAGTAATAGACCAAGAATATCTTTCGATAACAATTCTTCTTTAGTACTTATAGACACCAGCTGATCCACCACTTCATCGCTGTTCAGACTCAATTTTTGCCTTTTCTTCAGA
>DATCKB010000381.1:0-5561 GCA_036562505.1 Parasegetibacter sp.
CCTGAACTGTGATTCCCGGTTCCTGAATTTATCCGTCGTATCGCTGATTCAGTCGTATCCTTATCAATAATTAATCACCTGTTCCTCCGTTTCTGCCGGTAATTCGCGGAAAACATAATGTTGTGATCTCAGCTGAGGTTCAAAACCGGCTTCTCTGATTGCCTCCTGAATGGTTCTGCTAGTAAAGCGATGCGGTGCGCCTGCTGCGCTCACTACATTCTCTTCAATCATGATACTTCCGAAATCATTGGCACCGGCATGCAGACAAATCTGAGCCGTTTCCTTCCCAACCGTCAGCCATGAAGCCTGAATATTTAGAATGTTAGGAAGCATAATTCTGCTGAGCGCAATCATGCGTATGTATTCATCCGGAGTTGTCAGGTTGTGTACTCCTCTGATTTTTGCCAGCAACGTATCCACATCCTGAAAGGTCCAGGGTATAAAGGCCAGGAAGCCATCAGCATCTTCTGGCTTTTTAGCCTGCACTTCTCTGAGTTTGATGAGATGTTCAAAACGCTCTTCAATAGTTTCAACGTGTCCGAACATCATGGTTGCCGATGTAGTGATACGTTGAAGATGCGCTTCATGCATTATATCCAGCCACTCCTGAGCTCCACATTTTCCTTTACTTATAAGTCTTCTTACTCTGTCGGTCAGAATTTCTGCACCTGCTCCCGGTAAACTATCAAGACCGGCAGCTTTAAGTTCTGCCAGAACGTCTCTGTGGCTCATTTTCTCCAGCTTACAGATATGGGCTACTTCAGGCGGACCTAAAGCATGGAGTTTCAGGGTCGGATACATCTCTTTAAGCCTTCTGAAAAGGCTGGTATAAAACTCCAATCCTAAATCAGGGTGATGACCTCCCTGAAGTAAAAGCTGGTCACCTCCGTACCGGAAGGTTTCTTCTATTTTAACCTTATAGGTTTCAATATCGGTAATATAAGCTTCCTTATGTCCGGGTATACGATAGAAATTGCAAAACTTGCAATTGGCAATACATACGTTTGTGGTGTTTACGTTCCGGTCGATCATCCACGTTACTTTTCCGTGCGGAACTTTCTCTTTCCTGAGTTCGTTCGCCACAAACATAAGTTCTGTCAGCGGCGCATGATGGTAAAGATGTACACCTTCTTCAAGTGAGAGAAATTCTGAACGGAGGGCTTTCTGATACAGCTCGGCTAAATTCATATAACTACGTTGTTCGAACAATACTGCAAAAATACGTAGTTCTTACTGGTAATCCGGGAAATGTTAATGAGGTTTAGCTGTTCAGGTAGAATAAGTGTGCGCGTTTCAAATTCCGGCACCTTCAAGAGTACCCCTTACCGGCGTTTGGTAATATTTCTGGGTTTGATCGTTAGTTCGAGTAACTGATCATTTCTTCTGACAATAATTTTCATTCTGCTGGTTACGCTTTGAAGTATATGCTTATACTGCAGAATATCTGCACCTATAACGTTGTTAATACTTACTATTATATCACCTGGTTCCAGCCCGGCTTTTTCGCCCGGGGAATCCTTGATTACATCAGAAATTTCTATAATTCCGTTATAATAATAAATCCCCAGGCCTGTATAAGAATAGTCGAACGGGTCATGAAAATGAGAATTGGGAGTCAGATGGATTTCCCGCTTTTCGTAATTAAGAATCAGATTAAAACGTCGCAGCAGGTCGTTTCCGATTAATCCGCCTAATACGGGATACGAAGTAACATTGTGTTCGTCATCAAAGAGGAAAACAGGAACTTTTTTAAACCGGTACGGACCAAATCTAAGTTCTCTGATATATGTAAATTCGAGATCGAGCTTACCTCCCAGCCCCTCTCCCTGAGTAATAACAGTATTTCTCTTTCTGTGAATCAGAAAACTGTCGCGTGCAAATTGCTGTGAAAGCAGCAGACTTAGGCCGGCGCCAGTATCAAAATAGAACCTGCCGTTTACCAAGCATGCATCTTTTATTCTCGCGGGCGTAATCGGTATCGTGGAAATAGCGGGTTTAAGTAAATAGCCACCCCGGGGATATCTTATACTTCCGTTAGTGTGAAATTCTATTATTGAACTATCGTAGTTAATCTTAACGATATATTGATTCAATACGCTGTATCCGATTATTCCATCAATCTTAATTCCGTAAACTGTAGTCAGCAAATAGTAGTCTGTCACATGAAAATTAAGGTAGTCGATCATAATTCCCGGCAGATGCAGGGTATTATTCATGGCGTATTCCACCTTTCGCACCCCTCCTAAACCTTTGACGGTACGGTCAGTCGGAGTAAGCGGCAGGTCGAGTTTTTTTGCAGTGGCAGAATCCAGGGAAATACCTCCGCTACCAGTATCGAGAATGAAATTCAGCGAATCCGGATTATCATTAAGTGTGCCTTTGAGGAGTACAACTCCTCCGCTGAGTTGACGAAAACGGAATTTTGTAATCGGTTCTGATGATTGTTCAACAAAAATTATCTGCGCTAACAGAGATTGCCAAAAAATAAGGGCTGATATGATTAGTGCGAAGGGTTTCATCTCCGGAACATCATCTTACTGAAATTACGCATATTTGGCGGAAATCCATTAACCGCATATTTGATTACTTTTACAACCCTTTTAGTCAAAGATTGTTATTTATAAAAAATTGAAACTATGGTGCAGTTCGACCGTTTTGTGTTGAATAATGGGTTGAAAGTTTTAGTGCATACAGATAAATCCACTCCTTTAGCAGTGGTGAACGTGATGTACAACGTAGGCGCACGAGATGAGAATCCCTCACAAACGGGCTTTGCGCATTTGTTTGAACATCTCATGTTTGGCGGTTCTGTCAATATTCCGGTTTACGACGAACCTCTGCAAAAAGCCGGAGGAGAAAACAATGCTTATACCACCAACGACCTGACCAACTATTATATTCAGCTTCCTGCTGAAAATATAGAAACAGCGTTCTGGCTGGAAAGCGATCGTATGCTGAGTCTGGCGTTCAGTGAGAAAAGTCTGGATGTACAGCGTATGGTAGTATGTGAAGAATTTAAAGAACACTACATCAACAAACCCTACGGTGATGTGTGGCATAAAATGAGAGAACTGGCTTACAAAGTTCACCCTTATCGATGGATGACCATCGGAAAGGAACTTTCCCATATCGAAAATGCCTCCCTTGAAGATGTAAAGAAGTTCTTTTTCAGGTTTTACCGGCCTGCCAATGCTATTCTCGCTGTAGCAGGTAATATTACCACGGCAGAAGTACAGCGACTAGCAGAGAAATGGTTCGGACCAATACCTTCCGGCGAGGTGTACAACCGTAACTTGCCGCAGGAGCCTGCCCAGAACGAACACCGTCAGCTGGAGGTGAAAGCTAATGTTCCGCTTGATGCATTCTACCGTTGTTATCATATGGCACCTCGCCTGGATGATGACTATTACGTTACAGATCTCATAACAGAAATCCTTGGAGGCGGCGGGTCTTCCAGGTTTTATCAGACATTGGTTAAAGAGAAAAAATTGTTCAGCCATATCGACTGCTCACATTTTGGAAGCATCGAACCCGGATTGCTTGCTATTGAAGGCAAACTGGTGAAAGGAGTTAAGATGGAAGAAGCAGAAAAAGCCGTTCAGGAGGAAATTGATAGATTCCTGAGCGACGGAATTTCGGAACAGGAGTTGGAAAAAGTGAAGAACAGAACAGAAAGTATGATCGCCTTTGAAGATATGAGTTTGATGAACCGTGCTAATAGTCTGGCTTTGTACGAACTGCTGGGAGACGTCAACAGAATGAATTACGAGCTTCAGCAATATCTCTCAGTTACCTCACAGGAGATACGTGAGGTAGGATCGGAAGTTTTTAATATCAAAAACGCAAACACCATTTATTATCACAGTCAGAATTAATTATGCTCAACAGAAATATTGCCCCGGATATTGTAGATGCAGTAGATTTTAAATTAACCCTCCCCGCATGTAAAAAATGGACGCTGAAGAATGGAGTGGAAGTATATGCATACCATGGCGGCTCGCAGGAAGTAATGATGGCGGAATGGGTTTTTTATTCAGGAAACTGGTATGAAGATCAGAACCTGGTTGCATCAGCAACCAATTTCCTTTTGAAGAACGGAACCGCAACCAAATCAGCTTTTGAAATCAGTGAACATTTTGATTACTATGGTGCTTATCTTAACAGAAGCTGTTATAATGAAGTTGCCGTGTTGACGCTGCACTGCCTGAGCAAACACATAGAACATTTGCTTCCTGCAGTACAGGATATTTTATCCAATTCCACGTTCCCTGAAGAAGAATTGGAAATTTATAAGCAGAACATGAAACAGCGATTGCTGGTGAATCTGCAAAAATGTGAGTTTGTTGCCAACAGATTGATTGATGAATCTTTATACGGATTTCATCATCCCTATGGAAGATACAGTTCTATACTCGACTTCGATGCGCTGAACCGCGAACAGTTGCAGGCGTTTTATAAAAATTATTACCAGCACGGAAAATGTATCCTTTTTGTTGCCGGGTGGTTGCCGGAAAATCTGGAAGAACTGCTCAATAAACATTTTGGAGATTTGCCACTAAACCAGCGCCAGCTTATAGAAAGATCTTTCGAAATCACTCCGGCATCACAAAAGAAAGTGGAGAAAATAAACGATCCGAACGGCGTGCAGGCGGCTATCAGAGTGGCATCTCCGTTTCCTAACAGGCACCATCCCGACTTTAAGAAGGCGGTGGTGCTGAATAATATTCTTGGGGGCTTCTTCGGATCACGATTAATGAGTAATATACGGGAAGATAAAGGTTATACTTACGGGATCTACAGCTATATACAAAATCATATTCAGCAAAGCTCCTGGGTAATATCCACCGAAGCCGGAAGGGATGTGGCACAGGCAACGCTGAAAGAGATTTATCACGAAATGAATGAATTGCGTGAAGAACCGGTAGACCAGGAAGAACTTTCGCTCGTGAAAAACTATATGATCGGAACAATTCTGGGCAGTCTCGACGGTCCTTTTCAGATAATCGGCAGATGGAAGAACCTGATTCTTCATGGAATGGATGAGAATTATTTTTACGAAAGCCTAAATACTATTCGTGAAATCAGTGCCGAAGAAATTCATGGTCTTGCTATAAAATATCTTGACCCCGACTTATTTTATGAAGTAGTAGTGATATAGAGCCGGCGCATTGACGTTTTGCGTCCGTTAATACATTATTTTTATCAGTAGTAAAACTGATAGTGATGGTTCAATTCATTCTTAGAATACTTTTCAATGCAGCAGTAGCTATTGGATTATCTTATGTTCTTCCCGGAATTTCGATAACTGACTACTGGACGGCAATCATCCTGGTCCTTGTTCTTTCAGTACTTAATGCCATTGTAAAACCTCTGTTGGTTTTGCTTACCCTTCCCGTCACTATTTTTACATTTGGTTTATTCCTTTTTGTAATCAACGCGCTCATCATAATTATAGGAAGCAAAGTAGTGAAAGGATTTGAAGTGGATGGCTTCTGGTGGGCTCTGCTTTTCAGTATCATTTTATCTATCGTGAATTCTTTTCTTGATAGAAAGGAAAGAGA
>DATCKB010000390.1:0-4110 GCA_036562505.1 Parasegetibacter sp.
CCACCTGGATGACCGGTATTTCAGCTACACAAAAAGTAAATGACTGGCTGAAATTAAAATGGATGCTGTCTCGTTTTTCCAATAAGGAAAGCGAGTCGGTTGATATAATGGGCGCCTATCTTTTCGGTGAGAGAGAATTTGATAAAAGTCAGCCCGATTTCGGGCTGATAAACAATCCTCTTGGAGCGGGACTTTTCCATCAATTTGCAAGGAATCGTCTGGATATCGAAATCTGGAACGCATCACACAAAGGATCTTACAGGATAGGGAAACATTTTTACCAATGGGGTCTCACGGTAGAACGCAATTCCATAAACGACAGAATCAATGAATGGGAATTGCAGGATTCAGCAGGTTATTCTTTACCTTACAATCCCGATCAAATCGTACTGAATAAAGTATTAAAATCGCAGGCTGATCTTCAGTTCATTCGATTTTCCGGATATATTCAGGATAACCTCCTGTTCAATGAATTAAGTCCGTTTACCCTGCAGGCAGGTCTGCGCTTCAACTATAGCGGACTGAACAAAGAGTTATTGCTTTCCCCCCGGATACAAATGTCGTACAGCCCTGCCTGGGAACGCGATGTGATTTTCCGTGCTGCAGTTGGCGCATATCATCAGCCTCCGTTTTACCGGGAGCTGAGAAGGCCGGATGGAACGCTGAATGAAGATTTAGAAGCGCAGAAAAGCTGGCAGGTAACAGCCGGTCTGGATTATAATTTCACGGTAGGAGCACTCCCCTTTCGTTTTACCACCGAAGCTTATTACAAGAGTATTGCTGATGCAGTCACTTATGATGTGGAAAACCTCAGGCTTCGCTATTCGGGGGAAAACAATGCTAAGGCTTATGCAGCCGGACTTGAATTCAGGCTGTTCGGCGAGTTGGTGAAAGATGCAGAGAGCTGGCTTAGTCTGGGTTTCATGAAGACCAAAGAAAACCTGCATAACGACTACTACTACAATTATGAACTCGATGAGCAAAATATACCGGTAGATAGTACGCAAATGGAAGGTGGATGGTTCAGAAGGCCAACCGACAGATTAATTACTGTTGGCATGTTCTTTCAGGACTACCTTTCCACAAACAAAAACTTTAAAGTTTATGTTAACGGATTGTACGGAAGCAATATGCCATATAATATTCCGAACAGCGTGAAATACAGAAACGCACTGATAATTGATCCATATATAAGAATTGATCTGGGGTTCAGTGTATTACTTCTCGATAATGAAATACATACTATTCGCAGCCGTAGCCCCTTCAGGAATTTCAAAAATATCTGGTTCAGTCTGGAAGTATTTAATATTATCGACCGGCCCAATACAATTTCTTATATGCTGATCAAGGATTTCGCCAACAATGTCTTTAGCATTCCTAACCGGCTTACACCGAGATTGCTTAATGCAAAACTTGTGATGAGGTTCTGAGGAAATTCAAAAGGCTGAGTTCAGAATTCAACGCCCGAGATGACTAAAGCAGAGCCGGAATCAATCGCAAAAAACTGTGGTAAAAATCGGGATAACTTTATAAGTTTTACATTTTTAATTTATATTTGGTTAGATAGCGGAGAATGCGGCAACAAAATTGCATGTGATATTCCGACCTGATTGTGAACATAAACTCCCAACAAACTTGACAGAAACAATAATAAACCTCGAAACTGTTAATCCCATTGAATTCTTCGGTGTTAACAATGGAAAACTGGACCTGTTAAAAAAGAAATTTCCGCTTCTTAAAATACTCTCCCGCGGTACACAACTCAAACTAAGTGGTGCTCCCGAACAAATCGACAGTGCAAAAGAAAAAATCGATTTGATTGTCCAGTACCTGGAAAGAAACGGGCATATGAGTGAGAATTATTTCGAGCAGATTCTTGGAGGTGATGATGCTGAAATAGTTGATCATTTTATTGAAAGGAATCCGAATGAAATACTGGTATTCGGGCCGAACGGAAAAACGGTACGCGCACGTACTGCAAACCAGAAAAAGCTGGTTGCGGCAGTGGAAAAAAATGATATTGTTTTTGCCATTGGGCCGGCTGGAACCGGAAAAACCTATACAGCTGTCGCGCTTGCCGTGAGGGCTCTGAAAAATAAAGCAGTAAAAAAAATCATTCTTACCCGCCCTGCTGTGGAAGCCGGGGAAAGTCTGGGTTTTCTTCCGGGTGATCTCAAAGAAAAAATCGATCCATATCTCCGCCCTTTATATGATGCACTTGATGATATGATACCTGCTGATAAGCTGGGATATTATATGAGTACACGAACTATTGAGATTGCTCCCCTTGCTTATATGCGGGGACGTACGCTCGACAATGCATTCATTATTCTGGATGAGGCACAGAATTCAAACGAGTTACAACTGAAAATGTTTCTCACCCGTATCGGAGCAAATGCCAAAGCCATTATTACCGGTGACCCAACTCAGGTGGATTTACCTAAAAACCAGAAAAGCGGTCTGGAAAAAGCAACCAGAATTCTGAAGAATATTGATGGCATTGCTCAGATTACCCTGGATGAAGAAGATGTGGTAAGACACAGACTGGTAAAAGCGATTATTAAAGCTTATGACAGAGAAAGAGAAAAAGAAATGCGGATCATGGAAGAAAGATCAAACGAAAAACCCAATAACAACACACAGAGATGAAATATATTGTGTCGGCTTTACTGCTCTGTTCTGCAATTTGGTTAAGTAACTGTAAGCCGAAAGATGCCGATCCGGAAAAAGCAGATAATCCACTTGACGCGGGAAGGGAATTTATTCGCGCATCTCTCGACGGAAGTTATAACAGAGCTTATTTTTATACTTTAAAGGATTCACTGAACGAAGAACTACTACAACGCTGGAGAGAAAGCTATCAGCAAATACCCCGCGAAGAAAGAGAAAATTATTCTCAGGCCAGCATTATTATCAATAAAGTTGAAAATGTCAATGATTCGATAACAATAATTAACTATTCAAACAGTTATAAGAAAACACCGCTCGATCTGAAAGTTATACGATACAAACCTGACGAGTGGCTGGTCGATTTTAAATATACTTTCTCAGGCGATTAAAATGATCAAATCAATTCTACTGGTTGGACTAGGAAGTGCTATCGGAGGGATATGCCGGTATCTGGCCCAGAATGCGCTTATTAAATTCACACCCGGATTTCCGCTCGGAACATTTCTTGTCAACTTCCTGGGCTGTTTCCTGATCGGAATTTTTTACGGATTGTCTCAGCGCACCGGATCATTGAATGAAGAATGGACCATTTTTCTCACAACCGGACTTTGCGGAGGCTTCACCACATTTTCTGCTTTTTCCATGGAAAATGTGCTGCTGCTGCAAAATCACCATTATGGCACTTTCTTCTTATACTTTATGCTGAGCCTGATAGTTGGAATCCTGGCAACATTTGCGGGTATGATGATGATGAGATAAGTTTAGCTGGTTCAACCTGTGTAACCGAAAAGAAATGTTGCAAGTCTATCTTCAAATAATACCGTCTATTCGTTCAATAGTATGATTAATTAATTAATTTCTTTTTCAGGATTTCACCGTACTTTGAAGGATTAAATCAGGTTAATATGAGTACTCAAACAATATTAATAATTATTCTCATTGGTCTGGCAGCCGGACTTTTCAGCGGAATTGTAGGAGTCGGAGGAGGTATAATTCTGGTTCCTGCTCTGATATTTTTTGTTGGTCTCACCCAACACCAGGCACAGGGTACTACACTCGGATTGTTAATTTTCCCCGTGGGGTTATTAGGAGTGCTGAACTACTATAAGAAAGATCCCATTAATTTTAAAATAGTTGCCCTGCTGGCCATAGGCTTCGTAGTCGGAAGTTATTTCGGAAGTAAAGTTGCGGTTCAACTGGATCAGGCTGTGCTCAGACGGATTTTTGCTATCGTGATGCTGGTTATTGCGGTGAGAATGCTATTCTTCGAAAAATAATGCGGCCGACTCCCGCCCGCCAAAGCTTCTTTCAAATATTATTTCCTATTTTTGCCGCAAATTAAACAGATCATGACCGCAAAGAAATCTACCGGAAAATATTGGATGCTATTCTTCCTTTCGCTTGTATTAATGGTGTGTATGTATCTATTCATCCCTGAAT
>DATCKB010000391.1:0-4100 GCA_036562505.1 Parasegetibacter sp.
GCTGAAATGCGGGTGTAAGCGGACATTTCCTTACTTCTACATCATTAATATTGGCGCTCACCTCGTACATACCATAGGTAGGCGGACAAACAATGACATTGTCTTTTCCCGGTTCGCAGAATGCACGATACAAAATATCTATACACTCATCGCTTCCGTTACCCAAAAATGTATTTTCAGGCGCAACACCTTTAACTTCACTAAGTTTTTGTTTGAGTTTCCACTGAAGCGGATCCGGATATCGGTTATACCATTTAGTGAGTGGTGAACCCAAACTGTTTTCATTTGCGTCCAGAAAAACGGAAGCTTCGCCTTTGAATTCATCCCGGGCAGAAGAATAGGGTACCAGCTTTTTTATATTTTCTCTTAGCAAGTGTTCGACAGTAAACATAATATTTGATTGGTATATCTGTAAATCTATTTCTTATTAATCGCTTCCCTCCTCAACTTCACTGCGCGTGCGTGAGCATCAAGTCCTTCTGCTTGAGCCATCCGTTCAACTGTGGTGCTGATATTTTGTAATCCTTCCTGCGTGAGTTGCTGAAAAGTTATTTTCTTAACAAAGCTATCTACACTTACGCCGCTGTACGATCTGGCAAAGCCGTTAGTAGGAAGTGTGTGATTGGTTCCACTCGCATAGTCGCCCGCACTTTCAGGTGACAGGTGTCCGATAAATACAGACCCGGCATTGATAACCTTTTCTGCAAGCTCTTCCGCATCCTTGCATGCCAGTATCAGATGCTCCGGTGCGTAACTGTTCAGCAAATCCATTGCCTCGGCTCTGTCTTTCACCAGAAACATTTTGCTGTTTTTGAGGGAATTTCCGGCTAGTGTTCGTCGTGATAGCAGGTGCAATTGTTTTTCAAGTTCCGCCTTAACATCCTCAATTAATTCCGGGCTGGTAGTAGTGAGAACTACCTGGCTGTCGGAACCGTGTTCTGCCTGACTCAACAGGTCGGCAGCAACAAAAGCTGAATTCGCGGTTTCATCCGCAAACACAGCTACTTCACTTGGTCCGGCTGGCATGTCAATAGCTATACCCTGCTTCTGTATCAGCATTTTTGCACAGGTGACATACTGGTTACCCGGTCCGAAAATCTTATCAACTGAAGGAACCGATGCTGTTCCATAAGCCATCGCTGCAATGGCCTGCGCCCCGCCAATCTTAAATATCCTGGTAATTCCCGATAACCATGCTGTATATAGTACTGCAGGATGAACTTTTCCTCTGTTCGCTCCGGAAGAAATATCAGAATAATACGCAGGCGTGCAGAGTATAATCTCGCGGCAACCTGCTAATCGGGCCGGAACTGCCAACATCAGTATGGTAGAAAAAAGCGGCGCCGAACCTCCGGGAATATAAAGACCAACTTTTTCAATTGCTACCGATTTTCTCCAGCAGTACACCCCGGGCATGGTTTCTACCACATCCTCATTTCTTATCTGAATTCGGTGAAATTTCTCAATATTTTCCTTTGCCTGTTGAATGGCCTGCTGCAGTTCCGGAGAAACCAGATTGATGGCCTCCTCTATTTCTGCCTTACTGACTTCCAGCGTATCCGGACAAAATCTATCAAACCTTTCTGTGAACTCCCGAACTGCCTGATCACCTCTTTGCTTTACTCCCTTCAGAATATCCGATACTTTACTCTCCAGGTCTGAATTATCCAGAACAGGTCGCTGCAACAACCGGGTCCATTGCTCTCTTGGCGGAAATTGAATGATCTGCATCTTTTTATTTGATTTTTTTCTATTCGATTATCGTAAAAACTAAACAATCATTTTTTCTATTGGTACAACCAGAATTCCCTGAGCTCCGGCCGCTTTGAGTTTTTCAATAATTTCCCAGAAATCATTTTCGTTTATCACACTGTGAACGGAACTCCATCCCGAAGCGGCTAACGGTAGTACAGTCGGGCTCTTCATGCCCGGAAGCAATGCGATTATTTCATCTAACCGTTCATTGGGGGCGTTCAACAGAATATACTTGTTGTGCTGAGCTCTGCGGACTGATCTGATTCTGGTTAAAAGTTTTTCCAACAAATTCAGCTTATCCGCGCTCAATGCTTTATTTCTGATTAATGCAGCTTCAGACCGCAATACTGTCTCTACTTCCGTTAACCCATTCATAAACAATGTAGAACCGCTGCTGACCAGATCTACAATAGCATCAGCTAAGCCTATCCCGGGGGCTATTTCAACAGAACCGCTGATTTCGTGAATTTCCGCAGCCACACCGTGTTTATCCAGAAAATTCTTTAATATTACCGGGTAGGAAGTAGCTATCTTCTTTCCATTTAAACTATTCAAGCCATTATAAGGCTCGTTTTTCCTTACTGCAATAGATAAGCGGCATTTCCCGAATCCAAGCTTTTCCACCAGCTCAACTTTCTTGTTTTTTTCATACACAACGTTTTCACCAACAATCCCGATATCTGCTACCCCATCCTCCACGTATTGGGGTATATCATCATCTCTCAGAAAATATATTTCCAGAGGAAAATTATCTGACTCGGTTTTAAGCTTGTTAACACCATTCTTAATATCTATTCCGCTATTCTTCAACAGTTTAACTGAGTCTTCGAAGAGGCGACCCGATTTCTGAATGGCAATTCTGAGATTCATATTCTAGACTATTTATTTTAATCAAATCTGATTCCGGACCAGAAAACAAAAAAGGCTTACCAAACCGGTAAGCCCTTAAATGCATATTATGACACATAGCACCATCGGCCTACCTGCGGAGGTAAGTATGATGATGATGGATATGTGTAATTCTAATCATGAACCGCAAAAATAGTACCTGTAATTATATCAGCCAAATTATTATTCAATGGCGTAATTTGCACTCTGATATACACACCTTCATAAAATCTGATGAGTATGAAACAAAACGTGCTGGCCGTCCTGTTATTATCTCTACTATCTATTCAATTTCTGAATGCGCAGGATGCTGAACCGTATCGCACTCCGCCCCAGGTATTGATTGATTTACTACTGGCTAACCCAACCCCTACTATACAAATCGACTCCAAAGGCGAATGGATGCTTTTAACTGAAAGAAACAGCTATCCGACTGTGGAAGAGCTTGGTCAGCCTGAATTGCGGGTAGCCGGACTCAGATTAAATCCCAATAATTTCGGACCCAGCACCGGTCGTCAATCATTCATAAACAGTTTCAGATTAAAGAACATTAAAACAAACCAGTTCTACAGCGTCAGCGGACTTCCAGAAAATTTGCTGGCCGGTATGTTCACGCGGAACCCGTCAGAAACAAAAATTGGTTTCACTCATACTACGGGTACACGCATTGATATTTATGTAGTGGATCTGGCTACGATGACAGCTACTCGGATAAATCAGCAACCCCTGAATGCAGTTATGGGCGCTCCCTTTGTGTGGCTTGATGACGAAACTATCCTGTATAAATCAGCCATTTATCCCGCTTCATCAGCTCCAAAACGCTCTATCACACCTGAAGGTCCTACAGTTCAGCAAAATCTGGGTAAGGCGGCCCCCAGCCGGACTTACCAGGATTTAATCAAATCACCTTTTGATGAAAGACTGTTTGAATTCTACGCAACTTCCCAGCTTATAAAAAACAAAAACGGAAAAGAAGAGAAATTTGGTGCACCAGCTATATATTCCAGGGTTTCGGTTTCACCTGACAGACAATATGTATTGACTGAAACTGTTCGTAAACCCTTTTCATATCTCGTATCGGCAAGTGGGTTTCCTACACAACTAAGTATATCTGATACCCAGGGGAATGTAATTAAAGTGCTGGCAGAATTACCTTCTACAGAAGGTTCACCAACTGGTTTCGATAATCTTCAGAACAGACCACGTGGCTTTTCATGGCGAGATGATGAACCTTCAACTATTGTTTGGAGTCACCCGCTGGACAGCGGAATGATCAGCAAGCAAGTAGAGTATCGTGATGTTGTTTACGCTTTAAGCGCCCCCTTCACCGGTGAGCCCAAAGAGTTATTCCGCACAAAAATGCGATTCAGATCTATCACCTGGGGTAATAAAACTTTCGCGCTCTTCTCCGAGGGTTTAACAGGAAAACAACTCACCCGCCTCAACAAACTCAATCC
>DATCKB010000001.1:0-1506 GCA_036562505.1 Parasegetibacter sp.
GAGCATGGGCCCGAAAAGAATGCAGGGCGATTATCAGGTTCCTGAAGGATTCTATTATATCAATGAGTTTAACCCGAGAAGTTCCTTTCATCTTTCTCTGGGCATCAACTATCCGAATTTATCGGATCGTCTGCTGAGCGACAGCCGGCAACCGGGAGGTGATATTTATATTCATGGTTCCTGTGTAACTACAGGTTGTATTCCTATAACAGACAGCCAGATTGAAGAACTTTATATTCTGACAGCTCACGCAAAAAATCTCGGACAGGATTTTATTCCGGTTCATATATTTCCGGTTAATTTTAAAAACTCAAACAGCGAACAATATCTTGCAAAATATCTTCAGGCATTTGCTGATTATAACCCTTTTGTAAGCCGCCTCAAGGAAGTCTTTCTCTATTTCGAAAAATACCGCAGGTTACCTGTAATTGCCGTGAATAACAAGGGTGAGTATGTTACCAATATAGATCCCGAGGAATTTGTGGAAGCGCCACCCGTTCCTAAGAAACAGTTTATACCTAAGAAAAGAACCAAAGTGCATTTTGACGAGTCGACGATTCCTACTACTGTAAATAATCTTCCAGTATATCCCGGTGGAAATGAGGCGTTTCAGGAGTATCTGAAAACGCTGAGCACCGGTCTGGCGGGTTTTCTCGATGGAAGCCGGCACACTGAATACGTTATGGTTGAGTTTATTGTAGACAGTACGGGAAAGGTTCTTAACCCAGAAGTTATTAAAGGGGGTAATGATGAAATGAATGAAAAAATTCTTGACAGCTTCGAACGTATGCCTCAATGGAAGCCTGCACTCCGGCAGGACAAGCCGGTGCCTATGAAGCTGAAGCAGACAATCGTGGTAGAGAAATTGTAATCAGGCCTGCCTTCTGCAGACAGACTAAAATTCAGCCTGGCTGATACAACTGATGAAACATTTAAAAGTACTTCATAAATTTTTTTGGAAATACAGGCTTCGGTTTTCGGCAGGCGTGTTTTTCATCATTATTTCGAATTACTTTGGTATTCTCGCCCCGCAACTTACCGGCTATGTTATTGATAAAGTTGACAATACCTTACGCGGACAATCGGTAGTATCCTCTGACCACCGTATCTACGACAGGCTGGTATATGAATTCATTTCATGGGTGGAGAATTCCTCTTTCGGTTTTACTCAGATTATCGTCTTAAGTGGTCTGGTGATTTTAGGCACGGCGCTGTTAAAGGGCTTGTTCATGTTCTTTATGCGGCAGACTATCATTGTAATGAGCCGTCATATAGAATACGATCAGAAGGATGAAATTTACCGGCACTATCAGCAGCTCGACATAAACTTTTATAAAACTCACAGTACAGGAGATTTGATGAACCGAATCTCTGAGGACGTCAGCCGGGTAAGAATGTTTACTGGTCCGGCTATTATGTATTTAATTAACCTGGTTGCGGTAATCGGATTCAGTGTGTTTTTTATGTTCAGGAGCAATGCAACCCTGACCTGGTATGTACTAGCCC
>DATCKB010000004.1:0-9003 GCA_036562505.1 Parasegetibacter sp.
ACCCCTTTTACTTTGGTTCCGGGGGTTGCTTCTGCCTCCATGAGGTCGGTTTTTTCCTTGCTTTTATTATAACCCAGCACAGCAAACCCATGATCGGCCATATTGAAAAGGAAATTTTTTCCCATAACTCCGATTCCGATCATTGCGAACTGGTACTTTGAATTACTCATAGTGTAGTGTGTTGTATTGAAAGATGCTGATTACCGAGATATGTGGCTGGCAAAGTTAGACAAACTCGTACATTAAAAGCTGAATAAAGGGACGAATGATTGGAGCGGCTATGACGAATAATTGACCGTTCCGGGACGAATTATTTGTAGAACCCCGGCGAATCAGCACAGATTCGGGGATACTTTTCCCGCATTTTCAGGGTGCCCTGCTATACGGGCAGAGGTTTCAGTAACGAATTTTTTTTACAGTATAATTGGTTTTTGTAATTTTTAATTATATTGTATCCTACACCTTTATATACCTAATCAATTTTTATGCGAAAAGTTTTTAAAGTAACCGGTATCGTTATCGGCATTATTCTCGTGCTGATTGTCGGCGCTGTTGCTTATATCAGTGCCTTTCTGCCCAATGTAGGCGACGCTCCCGATCTGAAAATAGTTTCCACGCCGGAAAAAGTAGAAAGGGGAAGATATCTCGCTAATCATGTGATGGTTTGTGTGGACTGTCACAGTACGCGCGACTGGAATTACTTTGCCGGCCCCATGAAGCGGGATAGTATTGGAAAAGGAGGAGAAAGATTCGACCATACCATGGGATTTCCGGGTGTGATTTATTCACCGAATATTACCCCTGCAGGAATCGGCGACTGGACCGACGGAGAAATTTTCCGGGCAATTACTACCGGAGTTCGTAAAAACGGGAAACCCATATTTCCGGTCATGCCCTATCATAACTATGGAATGGCGGATCCGGAAGATATTGAAGCTATCATCTGTTACTTACGTGAACTTGATCCTATCGATTATAAAACTCCGGAAAGCACATACGATTTTCCGGTTAACTTTCTTGTGAACACCATGCCGCAAAAGGCATCATTTACCAAACGCCCCGACACATCCGATGTGGTGGAATACGGAAGGTACCTGGTAAACGCCGCATCGTGCGGAGATTGCCATACGCCCTTCGAGAACGGAAAATACAAAATGGAACTCCAGTTTGCAGGAGGAAGATCTTTTGATTTCCCCGCAGGTGTGGTAACCTCGGTTAACCTGACCCCCGATGATGAAACAGGAATTGGTTTGTGGACGAAAGAAGTTTTCCTCGACAAATTCCGAGTGTACCGTGATTCTGCTTTTGCTCACAGACCTGTAAATATTATGAAGGAATATACATCACTTATGCCATGGGAAGTATATGCCGGTATGACCGACAGCGACCTTGGTGCTATTTATGAATATCTAAAATCTTTGAAGCCCATTAAGAACGAAGTTGTTAGGTTTGTGGAACGAAGTCAAAAGTGACCACCATCCTTTATATATTAACGATTATTGCTTATGTGCTGAGCACGGGGGTATCTATTTTAATTATTTCTGAAAACAGAACCCCATCAAAGACGCTTGCCTATCTTCTTATGATGTTTTTGCTGCCCTTTGTGGGAGTAATCATTTATTTTGTTTTTGGTGAAAACTATCGCAAGAAGAAACTCTATAAAAGAAAATTACTGAACGATACCCGTGCAATCGAAGCATTTAACAATTATCTGGTGAGGGTATCCAATGAAAATTTAACAACGTACCGGGATGTTATCGGACAATACGGTCCGCTTGTGAAACTATTGGTGCGTGATAGCCGGACACCACTCACTATTAACAATGAAGTGGAAATTCTTCAAAACGGAGAAAACAAATTTGAAGCAGTTTGGAAAGCACTGGAGTCTGCCAGAAATCACATTCATATAGAGTACTACATTTTTGAGGAAGGGAAGGTCGCAGAAAAATTAAAGGATATATTGCTCAGAAAATGTTCTGAAGGAGTAGAAGTGCGGATTATTTATGATGATTTCGGAAGCAGGCTGAGTAAAAAATACATCAATGAACTGAAAACAGCGGGCGCTGAAATTCACCCTTTCTATAAAATTTATTTTCCGCTCTTATCAAACAGGCATAACTACAGAAACCACAGAAAGATCATTATTGTAGACGGACATATCGGTTTTGTCGGCGGTATCAATATGAGCGATCGTTATGTGAATTCGTCTGATAACAAACAGACATACTGGCGCGATATGCACCTTCGATTAGCCGGCGATTCGGTAAAAATGTTACAGGCTTCCTTTATTATCAACTGGAATTTCTGCACAGAAACAGAACTTGAACTGAAGCACGATTATTTTCCTGATTACGAAGCGAATGACCCGGTGCTGGTGCAAACGGCATTCAGTGGTCCCGATTCAGACCGGGCTACGATAATGCTGAGCTATCTTTCAGCTATCAATTCATCGAAAAGATATATTTATATCACTACACCTTATTTTATTCCGAATGAGAGTATTTTGAATGCACTTAAAACGGCTGCACTGAGTGGAGTAGATGTTCGGTTACTGGTGCCCGGAGTTTCAGATTCCAGATTTGTAAATGCCGCAGCTAAATCATATTATGCCGAGTTGCTTGATTCGGGAGTCCGAATTTATTTATATAAGAAGGGGTTTATTCATTCCAAGGCAATGGTTTGTGATGATTTAATTTCGTCTGTAGGAACAGCGAATATGGATATCCGTAGTTTTGATCTGAACTTTGAAGTGAGTGTATTTGTATTTGATCAGAAAGTTGCAGCTGAAATGAAAAATACGTTTTTTGAAGATTTAAAAGACGCTGAACCGATTAACCGCGAAGCCTGGAAAAACCGGCCCCGCTGGGTAAGGATCGGGGAGTCGTTCTGCCGGCTTTTCTCTCCTGTTTTGTGATTTAACAAATTGATGTGAGTAATAATAACCATTATTGAACTTTGTAACCGTTTATTATTTACCTTTGCTTCGCATTTGAGTTCTATAGCATTTCAGGTCAACGTTTTTCTGCTACTCAGCTTCTGCTATTAGCCAGTTTTCTTGCTCCCTTGCTGTTCACTCAGTTTTTTTTATTTAATTTTTTTATTTAGTATGAACATTTATGTTTCAAATTTGAGCTTCAACGTATCAGATGAAGACTTAAACGATTTTTTTGCAGAGTACGGAGAAGTAACTTCTGCTAAAGTTATTATGGACAAATTCACGGGTCAATCTCGTGGTTTTGGATTTGTTGAAATGTCTGACGATGAAGCTGCTCAAAAAGCAATTCAGGAGTTGGATTCAGCAGTAGTTGATGGCAGAACCATCAGAGTTTCTGTTGCAAAACCACGCGAAGAGCGCCCGGCGAAGAGCTTTGGTTCACGCAACAACAGCTACAATAACCGTTATTAATTTAAGGCTTTTGACCCTTATACTAATCCCCGCTATTGCGGGGATTTTTTTTACTTACTCACCCCTGATCCATATCATATACTCATTAGATGTAATTATCTTTGATAAAAACTGATATGAGATTGATTTTCTCTCTGCTTTGCATTTCTTTGGTTCTAGCCTGTACCAACTCAGACACAGCCAGTACTCAGTCGGCTAACTCACAATTGGGAGAAGCGGTAAAACAAGACCAAAACCAAACCAATCAAAAGGAAGAACCTTCTAAATACAGTGAAGGAGCTAACACTGAAAAAGAAGTCTCAACTACCGGTACAAATGCAAATAACGCCAGCAAAGAAACGGTGTTCGCCGACAGTACCGGCCTCATTTTCGGGAAATACGGTTGCACTGCTTCCAAATACGTTAACGGCTCATATGAATATACTCCGCGGGGCTATTTCACTATTTCTTCAAACGGAGAATACGTTTACTACGGACTGGATAAGCCGAGTAAAGGTTCGTTCACCGTCGACAAAGAGGGAAACCTTCATTTCACAGGTGGTTACTTCGATAAAGGAAAGGCGGAAAAAATTGACAGGCCTAATAAATTCTTCCTCGTATTTCCAACTATTCCGGATAACAGATGGACCTGCGGTTTAGTGAACGATGAAGAATAATATGACCGCACTAAAATGTCTAATGCTTTTCAAACTGAAAATATTCGCAACAAACTGGGTTAATCTGATAACCATTTTTTTAATCCTTTACGTTTCGTGTATCATTGCAGGCATAATCAACTCTGAATCGTTCTTTACAACGTTTATAGGTAGCATTCTGGCCATAATTCTTTATGGTTTCGTTTTCTGGCTGGGATTTATCATTGTGATGTTTTTAATGGATTTAATATTAATGACACCGGCCAGAAAGCGGTTGGAGTTAAAGCTAGTTATAGAATGGGGATTAGTAAGCGGGCTGCTTATAAACTGGTTTTTGGAATATAATCAATGGATACTACTTGTAGCAGTATTTGCTTTTTTATTGGGCCAGTATTTCAGGTACCAGCTTATTCTTAGCATGATAAATTCAAAACTTGCTTTATCTGACAAATCTGTCTCGGCTTCAGACCCGTAAACGGGGATAAATTTCATTTATCTTTATAGAAAAATTTTTATGTCGAACCTGATCAAGGAGTTTAATGACTACCGCCAGAGAATGAATGAAGTGATTCTGTCAAAAGATAATCTGGTGATTAAAAGATTGTGGAACCTCGATACCAATACATACGCAGAAGGTGCCCTCAGCACCCGCACAAAGGAAATGCTCGGACTGGTTGCCTCTATGGTGTTGCGTTGCGACGACTGCATAAAATACCACCTCGGAAAATGCCACGAGCAGGGAGTTTCTACAGAGGAAATGTATGAGATCTTCGCAGTTGCCAATATAGTGGGAGGAACTATTGTTATCCCCCATACCCGCAGAGCGGCCGAATACTGGGAGGAGTTGCAAAATCAGAAGTGATGTAAGGCCGAAAGCAGTATTCAGTGAGAGCTTACCTCAGATGAGATGACTTTTTCCTTTTCTTACCGTTAATTTTTTGCATTTTGGCTTTTGCATTTTGAGTTTGTTCTACCTTTGCACTAATTTATTTTTTAACATGAGCGAAATTTTGGATGCCCCTGCGTTGACCGCAAAGGATTTTGCAACCGACCAGGAGGTTAGATGGTGCCCGGGCTGTGGTGATTACTCAATACTTGCACAGGTGCAGAAGGTGATGCCCACCTTAGGGATTCCCAAAGAGAATATAGTTATCATTTCCGGAATAGGCTGTTCTTCCCGATTCCCCTATTATATGAATACATATGGAATGCACTCCATTCACGGAAGGGCTACTGCCATAGCAAGCGGATTAAAAGCTACACGACCCGAACTAAGTGTTTGGATCGTTACCGGAGACGGCGATAGCCTGAGTATAGGGGGAAATCATACCATTCATCTGCTCAGAAGGAACTTCGACGTAAATATCCTGATGTTTAACAACCAGATCTACGGTCTCACTAAAGGTCAATATTCTCCTACCTCCGAAAAAAATAAGGTCACCAAAAGTACCCCTGTGGGAAGCTTAGACCACCCCTTCAATCCACTCGCGCTCGCTATGGGTGCTGACGCAACTTTTGTTGCCAGAAGTATGGATCGGGATCCTAAACACTTACAGGAAATGCTTCTGAGAAGCCACGCTCACAAAGGTGCATCTTTCCTGGAAATATACCAGAATTGTAATATATTTAACGACGGTGCTTTTGAAATCTTTACCGACAAATCTACCAAACCAGAAGAAACTATCTTCCTCGAACACGGTAAACCGCTGATCTTCGGCGCCCAGAAAAACAAGGGCATCAAACTCGATGGATTCCGCCCGGTTGTGGTGGAACTCGGAGAGGGCGTATCTGCAGAGGATCTCTGGATTCACGACGAAAAAGACTTCTATAAAGGCCAGATCCTGGTCAGAATGTTTGAAGATCCTGCCTCCCAGGGCCACCTGCCCCGTCCGTTCGGCGTCTTCTACGAAACCGAAAGAATGTGCTATGAAGATGGAATGGCACTACAGATCGAAGACATGATTGCCCGCAAAGGAAAAGGTAACCTTGATAAACTACTCAGCGGAAACGAAGTCTGGGAAATTGTGGGATAACAGAATATGGTAAAAAAAGTAGCCAGCGATGGAAATCGCCGGCCTGTGCTTACCTCTGAAACCACAAAAAGAAAACTATTAGCCGTAAGCGGGCAGTTAGTTCTATACAGAGTATTAATTTGTTTGTGATTTTGTATGCCTTAGCTCTCAGTGATTAAAACTGAGGGAGTTAAATATATTCAGTATTTATTATGTTCCACAATAATTACAGGGCGGTCGGAAAACTAATTTTGAAGGAACATCATAGCTATTGGAGGGACTTTATCGTATCTAACGGCATTAGCAGCCGAAGGTCATCGGAGATTGGATGGTTAGATGTCAGGAATTGGATAGATAAAGTGATTGCTATGCTAAATAATGATGTGTTTGTTTTAGATCATTAGCGGCTTTAAAGGTAATAACTGTTTTTCTACCAAGCAATCTTTTCGGCAACTTTTTTTGCAAACTCCTCGCTTCGTCCCTTAAAAACTGCTCAGGATCATCTGACTGTTATTATTTTACTTCTTCATATTGCTGCAAAACTTTATCCGCATTGGAATAAACCCGCCTGATTTTTTTCTCATACCACCATACCGGAGCAGTTTTCTTCATCAGCGTATCAATTCCCCGCATCCCGAACAGATTCCAGACTCCCTTTAATTTTCCGGTTAAGGATGACTGTAATGCTCTCAAACTCATTGCAAAACCACTATCGAGGTATTCCATATGATGCCAATATCCCGCCGGCATAAAAAGCGTATCACCATGACCGAGAGTAACTTCAAAACCACGGGCATGCTTCAACGCAGGAAACTTATTGTAATCCGGACATTCTTGCTTCAAATTATAATTTGAAAAATCAGCTGCACTTAAAACCTCAAATGGTTTTCTGTATAGTTTATGCTGTTCTTCAAACGGAAATAACAATACTCTCTTTCGGCCCACGAACTGCGTATGCAGGATGTGTGACATATCAATATCAAAATGCATATGTGTGATGGAAGTTTCCCCACCCACAAACAACATCGGATATTTTTTCACAAACCCTTTCATCAAATGATCAGGCCAGGTGAAATCATTAATTAATTGAGGTGCATGATCAAAGATATTGAAGAGAAAAATCCGCCATCCTGCAGGACCACTCCTGATCATGTCAATATACTCACCAAAGGTCTTATAATCATCTGCTGTGTTAATAGGTGTATAAGCGTCACTTTTGATATTATTATAAAGCGCAACGCGTTTGTCACCGACAATTGATTTAAAGAAATCCCAGTTCCATTTCCCGTAAGCTGGCCACTCTTTTGCAAGGTCTTTAATAACGACTGGTTTCATAGGTTCGAAATACTGAGTCCTGAAGCTTTCAGGATCAATATTGTTCACAACATCAACAGGCGCTAAATGCATGTGGCGGTAATTTGGTGTACAAAAATAATCTTCTTTTGATTAACTTTAATGATGGCAATGTTTCTTCATATTCACCCGAAAAATCCCGATAAACGGCACATTAAAACCGTCATAGAATGTCTGATGGGTGGAGGTGTAATAATTTATCCCACCGATACCATTTATGGTCTGGGTTGTGATATCTTTCAATCTAAAGCCGTTCAGAGGATAGCCAGAATTAAAGGAATAGAGCCGGCCAAAGCTCAGTTGTCTTTCGTATGCAACAGCCTGAGCGATCTCAGTAAATACACCAAAGCTATCTCCACACCTCTTTACAGAATGCTGAAACACTATCTCCCTGGTCCGTATACCTTCATTCTTCCGGCCAGTAAAGAAGTGCCTAAGATTTTAAAAAGCAGGAAAGATACGATCGGACTCCGGGTTCCTGATCATCCGATCGCCAATATTATCGTTGAAGAATTAGGTCACCCGGTTCTGAGTGCATCGCTGCCGGGAGATTTCGTAGAAGAATACACCGACCCCGAAACTATTTACGAACGATTTGATAAACTGGTGGATATCGTTATAGATGGAGGCCCTGGCGGGATGGTACCATCTACGGTGATCGACTGCGTGGGTGTAGAACCGGAAATTATTCGACAAGGTTTAGGAATTTTTGAGTCGTGATCGTACCAACTTCGGCGAGTCGCCAAAACGGTTAATTAATAATCGCTGAATTCTGAGCTGCCTCCGCAAACCCCAATTCAGCCTGCCCGGCAATCAAACACCAGGTTTTACGGTGATATTTGCAGATTCCCACCTCCGCAATTGCCTTTCTATGCTCATTTGTACCATATCCTTTATTCTTTTTCCAGTTATACACCGGAAACTCCTCATGGAGATTTTTCATATAGGCATCACGGTAAGTCTTTGCCAGAATACTTGCAGCTGCAATGGAAGCATATAATCCATCGCCTTTTATAATACAGTGATGGGGAATTGCTGGATAGGGTGTAAACCGGTTACCGTCTATCAGCAGCAATTCCGGAGTAACGTCTAATGATGCAATAGCCAGATGCATGGCTTTGAAAGAAGCCTTCAGAATATTGATCCTATCTATTTCCTCATTATCTATCATCGCAATAGCATAGGAAATCGCTTCTTTCTCAATAATGGGAACCAATGATTCTCTTTCTGATTCTTTAAGTTGTTTGGAATCATTCAATAACGGATGATAAAAATCACGGGGAAGAATAACCGCAGCCGCAAAAACCGGTCCCGCAAAACAACCCCTTCCCGCTTCGTCGCAACCGGCTTCCAGCAATTTATCCTGAAAAAATGGACTGAGCTTATTCATGAAGTCAAAAATAACATTTGTAATTTCTCTTTACCGATTTGCGCTTGATTTTTATTCACATTTTGCATCCGCCATTAAGCTAGCCCGTGTCCGGCGGAAAAATTAAAGAACTGACAGGCGAGGCAAACAATATCGGTAGTTTATCCCGTGAAGCAGGCGATTTTTCTTATATTCCATCAAACGCTTCAGTTAACTTTGCTGTCTTAA
>DATCKB010000013.1:0-1897 GCA_036562505.1 Parasegetibacter sp.
GATTAATGTAATCACTACGGATCCGGGAACTTCATCAAAATTCTTTGCCGATTTTAATGCAACATCGAGAAAAGAATGGAATCTGGATTTATCATCCCGGCTCTCTGCAGGAAAAGCTCAGGGTCTGATTGGTATGAATGCCTTTCTTTATAATACCCGCCACGATATCAATGAAGATAATTTTACGGATGTTACGCAGCAAAAGCGAATTTCCGTTTTCTCGAAATGGGAATTGCAGAGAAAATCGAAGCTTCCGTTTTTGTTCGCCGCACGCTACTTTGCAGAGAACCGATGGGGTGGCGAACTGCAATGGTCTCCGCAATGGAGAGGCTCCGATAGTATCTATGGTGAAAGTATTATTACCAGTCGCGTAGAAGCATTCGGACGTTACGGATTCCGGGCGGCAAAGCAGGATTTCCTGCTCGAATACTCCTACAATTTTCATGATCAGGATGCTGCTTATGGCTACAAACTTTATCTCGCAACTCAGCACACTGCTTTTGCTCAGGTCCGTTGGAATAAAAAACTGGGATCGCACGATATAACTGCGGGTGTTCCTGTACGTTATACCCAATATGATGATAATACACCGGCTACGATGAATAGCTCCGGAAAAAATCAACCCGATAAGGTTTTGATAGCCGGTGGTTTTGTTCAGGATGAATGGGAACTAAGTGATAAACTTACAACACTGATCGGCCTTCGCTATGAATATAACGATGCGCATGGAGGAATTGCTGCACCGCGATTAAGTTTTAAGTATGCCCCCGACAATCGTCATACTTTTCGCCTCAGTAGCGGCAACGGATTTCGCGTGGTAAATTTATTTACCGAAGATCATCTCGCATTAAGCGGGGCAAGAGACTTGTTAGTGTTGAACACACTAAAACCAGAAAGAAGCTGGAACCTTAACTTCAATTATGCTGCTCAGTTTCCGTTTTCAAACGGATTTGCCGGCGGTGACATTTCGTTATTTTATACGCATTTTACCAACAGGATTATTGCAGACTACGATAGCGACCCGCAGCTTATCATCTACGATAATCTGGATGGTTATGCAGTATCAAGAGGGTTGTCGCTCAACGCAGATCTTAATATCGCTCATCGCCTGAAATTTTTAACCGGCTTTACATGGATGGATGTATTTCAGAAAAACGGAAAGTTGGCAGAAAAGGAGAGGATATTGTTTGCGCCGGATTTCTCTTCCAGCTATTCGCTGTCTTACAGTTTTCCATCGATAAGATTGATAATTGATCTTACCGGAAAAACTTACGGCGCAATGAAACTACCTGTCGTGCCAAATGATTATCGGCCTGAGTACAGTCCCTGGTTTACTTTGTTAAATCTGCAGCTGAGTAAAAAAATCGGTCAATATATTGAGGTTTATGGTGGTTTGAAAAACCTGTTGAATTTCATTCCCGAAGATCCTATTCTCCGTCCATTCGATCCTTTTGATAAAAATGTGGATGATCCGGTGAATAATCCGCATGGTTATACCTTCGATCCTACATACAATTACGCACCTGTTCAGGGGATAAAAGGATTTTTCGGTATTCGCATGAAAATCTGAGAACGTTGTAATAGGATCGCCTGTAATTCCGGTGCACTCAAAGCGTTTATGGTGATGAAAATCAGACAACGTTGTAATAAGATTTGATACAATTAAACCGGAAGGTTTAAACATAATACGTAAATTGGTGGCAGCTCTCATATGAATGAGCCAGGCAGATGATTAAATCAGTACGGGAGGAATATAATTTCAGATTTCGCGAAGAAGATTATCAGCAGTTTCTGGCTGAGATCAATATGCGTTATCCGGATGCGATGGACTTTCGTTTGGCAGAAACTCCTGTATTTCTTTCTGAAGCGATAGTTGAGAAAATGAGGAGTACCTGTG
>DATCKB010000030.1:0-7852 GCA_036562505.1 Parasegetibacter sp.
AAATTAAATCATAATTTTAGTCCAGCCTTTTACGGGGCTAAGACACTGTTACCTACGAATTTTGGATAACGTGTCAACTGGTAAAACTTTTTGTATTGCTGTCCGAAATGAGTGTAGCAAACTTGGTCAACAAGAACTGTAAAAAATAAGGCTGTCCCGAAATATGCCTTTTGGCTATTGTCCAAAAAGTCAAGGTAGTCAAAGTCCTTTGTCAATGTTTGATATTGAACAGTAAAAACGTGTCTGTCGTCAAAAGTATGCTTACTTCTTTCCGGAACTTTGGAGAAAAAAGTTTGGATATCCTGTCGAAATTGTCCGTTGTAATATTTGTCAAAATTATTCACTTTCATTTATGTTTGAACTGTCGTTATTAGCTGCTGCCAACTTTTAAATATACGCAATAATGTTCTTTATGAAAGGATGCCAAATACATTTCGCCAACCACTATAAAAATAGCTGATTTTAAGTGCCTTGCATTGATATTATCAGATTTTGGAAAGTGCACATTTTGTATAACTGTCTAAGATTTTCTCTTGCAGATAATATATAATACGCAAACTGAGCACAAAAAAAATGAAAAAGCCGCCTCATTAATTTTGAGACGGCCTCTGTGAATTTATTAATCAGCAAGGAGGAGAAATTTTCTGATTCAACTGAATCGGTATTACCTGCCCATCCTTACGAATGCTTGCTCTCCACGTTATTATAAATTGTCTCCAGTTCTTTCACTTTTTCCTTCTGATTCTTCTGATCGTAGATGATAATCAGAATATCAAGTGCATTTTTCAAAGCATTACGATCCTCAGGACCTAATTTACCCATCGGATCCAGTTTGGTGTAAACTTTCTCCAGATATGGAATAGCTGCATCGTAATACTTATTCGCGTTTTGTCTGAGTTCTGCACGCTTCTTTGTGTCCTCTGCTGCAGTTGATTTTATTGAAGCTGCTTCATTCTGAAGATCCACACCGCGGTTATAATTGATCTGTCCGATTACCAGCATCGCCTGATGTGAAGCAGGATTCAATTCCAGAGCCTTCTTCATGTTTTCTTCCGCCCTGGCAATAATTTCAACTGAATTTTCAGGACGCTCAGCTACATCCTGCTTGTATCCGTAATCATACAATTCCAGCGCATAGTTATAAGGATATTCATATTTACCGGGATTCATCCGGATTACTTCCTCATACTTCGAGAACAACAAATTCTTATCCCCCTGATCTCTCAGCATATCCAGCTCCATACTTGCCCAGAATCCATCATTAGGGAACAGTTCTTTACCCAGTGTCAGATATTTCTGTGCTTCTTCTGGCTTGTCTCTTCTATAGAAATAATCAGCCAGCCATTTGTAGCAGTCGGCCATTTCTTCACCTGTGGCAACTTTATTATCGGCAAGTATCTGATAATATTTCGCAGCTTCGTCGTCTTTTCTGGCATTCTGTGCAGCTACAGCTGAATAAAGAATAATAGTGGTATCCAGCTTCACGTTAGACCAGCCTTTATCGGCCATCAATGTACTCACTTCTCCGGCACGTTTAAATTCTTCCAGCGCCGCATCAAATTTCTTGTCGTTGAATGCATTAGCACCTTCTCTGAAATAGCCCTGATATATGGCCAGCAGCGGCTGGAACTGATCCAGTTGCAATGTGATAGCCTGCTTGGTATCTAATTTCAGATAGTCTTTGAGAGCATTAAAAGCCTCTTCTCTGGCATTCGGTACTGTCGCAGCAAGCGTTGAATCATCTGCAATCGCAGCGTACACTTTTGCTTTTGTGTACCAAACCTCCGCATTCTTCTTGTATTTTTCATTAGCGGCAATCTTATCTATCTCAGTGCGGGCATTATCTAATCTTTTATTTCTGATCATGTCCTTAACCCTTTCCAGGTTCTGAGCACTTAGGTTGAAAACCAGAATGCCAAGTAACGAAGTGAGAATTAATTTTTTCATCCTTGTGATTTTTGGTTTATTGCTTTCAATTTTAGTTGTTTTCTGATTCCCCCTCAGATGTCAGATCTCCGTCGTTAGTTGCATCGTTAATCAAATCTTCACTGCTTCCTCCTTTAAATGACCCGGCATGCGGTTCAACAACCTCTGTACCTTCAGCTCCGATACCTCCGGCTCCTTCTGCTACGATTGTATCAGCTACTTCACCTTCCAGTTCCTTTTCCTCAATTTCATCAATCTGGGTAATTGCTGCAATTTCATCATGATCATCCAGCCTGATCAGCTTCACTCCCTGTGTTGCTCTTCCCGCTTCGCGGATATCAGCAATGGAAGTGCGGATAGTAATTCCACTCTTACAGGTAATCATCAGATCCTGAGATTCCAGTACATCCAGTATTCCTACTAAACCGCCGGTTTTCTCAGTTACGTTAATGGTTTTAACGCCCTTTCCACCCCGGTTGGTGATACGATATTCGTCTATTGGTGTCCGTTTACCAAAACCCTTCTCACTTACCACAAGAATTGTGCGGTTTTTATCATCCTTATCAACACACACCATGCCAACCACTTCATCTGCTTCGTTTTCTACTTCAATACCCGCCACGCCAATGGCTCCGCGGCCGGTCGGACGAACCTTGCTTTCAGGAAAACGTATTGCTCTTCCGCTTCTGACGGCCATCATTATTTCAGAATTTCCGTTAGTAAGCCTTGCTTCCAGTAACTGGTCTCCTTCAACAATGGTGATAGCATTCACACCGCTCTGACGGGGTCTGGAAAAATCATTCAGTTGAGTCTTCTTAATGACCCCTTTCTTGGTACAAAGAACAATATAATGATTATCTACATATTCCTTATTCCCCAGATCAGCTACATCGATAATCGCTCTCACTTTATCATCAGGCGGCAACTGCATCAGATTCTGAATAGCCCGGCCCTTGCTGTTCTTCTCTCCTTCAGGTATTTCATATACCTTGAGCCAATAACAGCGTCCTTTTTCTGTGAAAATGAGCAGAGTATGGTGAGTTGAAGCTACAAAGAGATGTTCAATATAATCTTCCTCTCTGGTTCTTCCTCCGATAGCCCCTCTTCCACCACGCTTCTGCTGGCGGTATTCGGTAGCTGATGTACGTTTGATATATCCGAGGTGAGAAATGGTAATCACCACATCTTCTTCGGCAATGAAATCCAGCACATTCATTTCATCTGCGAGGTAGGTGATTTCGGTTTTGCGTTCATCACCGAATCTGGCTTTAACTTCCTCAAGTTCCTGCTTAATGACATCGTAACGCATGGATTCATTTGCCAGCAGTTCGTTATAATAAGCAATCAGTTTCATCAGCTCATCATACTCTTCCCTGATTTTATTTCTCTCCATTCCGGTGAGACGCTGTAATCTCAGTTCAAGAATAGCTTTTGCCTGAATTTCATCCAGTCCCCACCCAGCATTGACAAGTCCTTCGCGGGCTGCATCCGGTGTAGGAGAATTTCTGATCAGGGCAATTACCTCATCGAGATGATCCAGTGCAATGAGATAACCTTGTAGAATGTGAGCTTTTTTCTGCGCCTCTTTCAGTTCATATTTAGTTCTGCGGATAACCACTTCATGACGGAATTCAACGAATTCAACGATCATGTCGCGGATATTCAGCACTTTTGGCCGGCCTTTAACCAACGCTACGTTGTTAATACCGTATGAAGTCTGAAGTTCAGTAAATTTATATAGCTGGTTGATGACAATATTTGCCACCGCATCACGCTTGAGGTCAATAACGATACGGGTTCCTTCTTTCTGGTTCGATTCGTTATTGACGTGGGCGATTCCCTCCACAATCTTATTGTTAACCAGTTGTCCGATTTTGTCGCAAAGGAAATCGCGGTTAACCTGATAGGGAACTTCAGTGATAATAATTTGTTCTCTGCCGCTTGCTTTAGTTTCCACGTGCAGTTTTCCGCGTAGTACTACCCTGCCGCGTCCGGTAAGCATCCCCTGCTTCACTCCTTCCATTCCCCAGATTACACCACCTGTCGGAAAATCAGGGGCTTTAACATATTTGCAGATCTCATCAACAGTAATCTCACGGTTAGCTATATACGCCAGACAGCCGTCTATCACTTCGCTGAGGTTATGAGGCATAATATTGGTAGCCATACCCACGGCAATACCACTGGATCCGTTAATCAGCAGTTGAGGAATTCTGGTGGGAAGTACGGTTGGTTCCTGTAAGGAATCGTCGAAGTTGAGCTGAAAATCAACTGTGTCTTTGTCGATATCCATCAGCATACTCTCGGCAATCTTCTGCAAGCGGGCTTCGGTATAACGCATTGCAGCCGGACCGTCACCATCCTGGCTTCCGAAGTTACCCTGTCCGTCTACCAGCACATAACGCATGCTCCAGTCCTGAGCCATACGCACCATGGTATCGTAAACTGAGCGGTCGCCGTGCGGGTGATATTTACCCAGTACTTCCCCTACTATACGGGCAGATTTTTTATGAGGTTTATTGGAATTAATTCCCAGTTCATTCATGGCGTAGAGGACGCGACGATGTACCGGTTTAAGTCCGTCTCTAACGTCGGGCAGCGCCCTTCCCACTATAACAGACATTGAATAATCAATGTATGCTGTCTTCATTTGTTCTTCAATATTCACCAGTTCAACGCGGTTATTGTCCTGGGTCTCCTGAGGAGTTTGGTTGTCTGCCATAGTAAAAAAATAGTCTTTTGTAAAAGATGTCTGGTAGTGCCTCACCGGCTGTGCAAACCAATGCTTTATAGTCAGCCGGGATCCTCGCAAATCTACCTTTTTTCTGCCGATTTATTGCTAGTTTTTTCACAATAAAAAGGGCGGAAAACACCGTCATGGCATAGTTTTTTAAGATATCGGGAATTTAACATATCTAAATCCCAACATCATGCGAATTCTGGGCATAATTCTGATTATTGCAGGCATTCTGCTTTTTGTATTCCGGAGCGTCAGTTTCACGAAAAAGGAGAAGGTTCTGGACGTCGGACCAATTGAAGTCAGCAAGGAAAAAAATGAGCAGATCGGATGGCCGGTTTATGCAGGAGGTATTGTTGCGTTAACAGGGGTTGTTCTTTTGTTAGCTGCACAGAAAAAGCCGCAGTAATCTTTTCGCGGGCCGTATTTAATCCGGAAAACGTGCAGGTAATCTGTCGGAATCATTAGTTAAGTTGACTGTGAAAATCATTATCCGGAAAATCCGGAACGTTATCCGATCATCTGCCGGAATTGTAAGTTCGTTGTTTGTGAAAATCGTTTGGCACGGTACTTGAATTATTCTTGTAACGGTACCTGAATTATTTCAGTATCTGTAGCACTCCACTCTTTTACCCTCCCTTACCGTGGCAAACTGCTTTCCGGCCTGTTCCGGAAAACAACTATTCATTTATCACCTATAAAACATGAACTTATGAAAAGATCAATTTTGAGCAGTGCTGCCATGATATTTGCAGCAGCCGGATTTCTGGCCTTTACACAATTACAAACCGGAATCGTAACCGGAACTGTTACGCCTCCAGAACAGGTGGAAGCAGTCTGGGCAATCAAAGGAACCGATACAGTAAAAACGACGATGGTAGACGGACGTTTCAGCCTTCAGGTGAAACAAGGCTCACATACCATTCTGATAGATGCAAAAGATCCTTACAAAGATGTAGTTATGGAAAATGTTGAAGTAGGTGACGGACAAAACATCGATCTGGGTGAAATTGTACTGGAGCAATAAAATCCGGAGTTAATACAACTGTTTAACAAAAAGAACAGACTTTATTCTGATTAGTGCATATAAAGGGAAGTACCATACCGGTACCTCCCTTTTTTGTTATCTTGCATTCAATCTACCTGCTGAACCCAAATAACGCTGATGAAGAATATTCTGCTTTTCGGAGCGGGCCGCTCCGCTACCTGCCTGATTAAATTTCTGGAAGAAACCTGCGAAAAGCAAAACTGGAAACTTACCGTTTGTGACGCAAACTATGAACAGATTCTCGCCAAACTGAGTAAACCCGGTATTTCTTCAGCGATTGCTTTGAATGTTCACGACTATTCACAACGGTTCAGTATTATTCAAACAGCTGATATTGTAATTTCACTGCTTCCTCCGGATTTGCATTATCTGGTGGCAGAAGACTGTCTGAAAGCAGGCAAACATTTGCTGACCGCTTCTTACATTGATGAACGAATAGAAAAGCTCAGGAAGGAAGTCGGCGAAAAGGATTTGCTTTTTCTCTGTGAAATGGGTTTGGATCCGGGTATTGATCATATGAGCGCTATGCAAATGATTCACAGAGTCAACAAACAAGGTGGAAAAATCACTTCATTCATTTCTCACTGCGGAGGTCTCGTAGCTCCGGAAAATGACGATAATCCATGGCGCTATAAGATTTCCTGGAATGCCCGCAATGTGGTTAATGCAGGAAAAAACGGTGCGATATACAGGAAAAACGGAAACGAAGAAAGGGAAGACTATCACCAGCTTTTTGAACCTCACGGCGCTGTTAAGGTGGAGGGGTTAAAGGATTTAACTTTCTACCCCAACCGCGATTCACTGTCGTATCTGTCGTTATATGGTCTGGAAGATGTTCAGACTTTCATGCGTACAACGCTTCGCTATCCTGAATTTTGTGAGGGGTGGCGGATACTGATTGAACTCGGACTAACAGATGATACCCGAAAGATCAATACCAACGGAAAAAGTTTTAACGACTGCTTCGCAGAGATACTAACGTTTAACAATAAACGAGAATATTACGGCCGGCTTCCGGAAACTCTCTCCGGTCAAATCGCATTTCTCGGCTTAACCAGTGCCGAACCGGCTCCGGTGCAGGCCGCTACGGCGGCCGACCTGTTACTGGCGGCTCTGGAAAACAAGCTTCGGCTACTGCCCGGAGAAAAGGATATGGTGGTCATGCAGCACGACATTGAATATGAAATGGCGGGAATCCGAAAACAACTTACCAGTGAACTGGTAGTGAAGGGTGATGATCATCTTTACACAGCTATGGCAAAAACTGTTGGCCTGCCGTTAGGTATAGCCGCAGTTTTAGTGCTGGAAGGAAAATTAACTACAAAAGGTCTCTGTATTCCCACTGCTCCTGAAATCTACGAACCGGTTCTGGCTGAACTGAAATTGCATCAGATTGCATTCACGGAATACGAAGTTTAGCTATCCGCTGAACGCCCGGATTGTGCATACTCCATAATGATATTCCATTCCTCCGAAGTGACGGGCTGAACCGACAAACGACCTAGTCTTACTAAGGCCATATTCTTCAGGCGTGGATCGGCTTTGATAACCGAAAGGGATACCGGATTCTTCAATTTCTTTGCGGGCTTAAGGTCTACTACAACCCAGTTCGAATCATCTGTTGTAGGGTCCTGATAAAACTCTTTCACCACTTTGGCAATCCCCACTATTTCCAGCCCTTCATTGCTGTGATAAAACAGCACTTCATCGCCTTTTTTCATGGCTTTGAGGTTATTTCTGGCCGCATAGTTTCTGACCCCGTCCCACATCGTTTTTTTATCTTTTTCGAACTGAGACCAGGAGTATTTAAAAGGTTCAGATTTTACCAGCCAGTATGCCATTTTACATGTATTTATTCGTTTGGAGTTAATTCAGATCAGTAACCGCTTGCCAGTACATCGGCAATATGCATTGCCCGGATAGATGCTCCTGATTTTTCAGCATATCCGTTAATATGCATGAGACAGCTCATATCAGTTGAGATAATATAGTCTGCCCCGGTTGCTGTAGCATTGGCGACTTTCTGATCCGCCATTCCTACTGATATAGGTTCAAATTTTACAGAAAAAGTTCCTCCGAATCCACAACATGTTTCCACATCGTTCATCTCAATCAGTTCCAGTCCGGCTACATTTTTCAAC
>DATCKB010000042.1:0-1884 GCA_036562505.1 Parasegetibacter sp.
GTAAATAGATTCAGAGTCGGAATTCTTGGTCAGATATGAGTTAGCGCCTATTTCCATCATTTTGGAAATTACCGATGCGTCGTCGTGCATGGATAATATAATCACTTTCACATCCGGATAGATTTTGCGGATTTCCGGAAGGGTGGCAATCCCATCCATAATGGGCATTTGAATATCGAGCAGAATCACATCGGGTTCGATGTGCTTAAGCAGGTTCAGAAGTTGCATACCATTATCCGCCTCAGCGATCAACTGCACGTCCTTTTTCATCGACAGGGCAGTTTTTACACCTGCACGGAAAAGTGCGTGATCGTCTGCGATAGCCACTTTCACTACATAATTCGAGTCAGATTTGTTCATAGGTATCAAATTTCATTTTTCGGCTGTAGGGTTTAACAATCATAGTGCAAGTTCTATCAAAATTTGAAAATATGCTATGGTATTATTACGCAAAATTATGCATTCAGAAAACACTATCTTTCAATAAGATATCGTAATTCTACCAGCGCAAAATTCGTATATTTTCATGACAAAAAACCGATGATTTACGAAACCGGGGCGTAAAAACTGAAGAATTAAAATTGGGAACTTCTGCGATTGTCCACATGTTTATCCACATGTAAATTTGTGGTATAAGTTGATTGACGGGGAATGAGTTACAATCCAGAAATGTCCAATGTCCGTTTTCACCGTCCGAAACTAATTCCAATATCAATGAAAACCAGCAAGTTCCGGGTCAGTCAACTTAAAAAGTTTTTTTGAAATAGAATCATAGTAAGTTAGAGAGTTTAAATCCAAGATTCCTTAAAACCAAAATTCATTATCCAATCCTGAAAAACCGAAGCACTATCCTTGAAAAACCCGAACCATGTTCCTGTGAACTACCGTCCAGAAGGTCAAGATCCAATCCAATGAATTCCTTATCCCGACCTTCAACATTATTAAGCCGCCTCGGATCACCGGGCGGCTTTTCTGTTTTCGATTATTTTCTTCCGGCGTTCAGCAGAGATTCAGTTCAACTTCATGCTGACCGGATTCCTATCAATATGTTTTTATCTAATTTATCAGCTTGTTTCTCATTGCGTACATGATCAACCCGGCTATAGTTTTTGCATTAGCCTTGGTTTTCATGTTCTGACGAATGGTTTCCACAGTTCTGGGGCTAAGGAATACCTCTTTGGAAATTTCTTCTGTGGTCTTGTCCTCTGCTATCAGCCGAAGAATATTTAATTCTTTCTCGGAGAATTTTACGGGATTGGGATAGAACTGGCGAACTTGTTTTTTATGCTGCAACTTTAAAAGAACCGCCTTATTTACCAGGTCATTGAAATAAAAGTCGTCGTTCATACAACCCAGAATGGCATTATAAATTTCTTCGGGATCACTGGTTTTGGTAAGATAGGCGTTTGCACCCATTTCCATCATCTTGGTAATCATTTCTTGGTCATCATACATTGTGAGTACGATTATCTTGATCTCTTCATGCTCTTTCCGGATCAGAGAAATGGCGTTAATTCCATCAATTTCCGGCATTCTGATGTCCATCAGCAACACATCAGGAACTTTCAGTTTCAACTTATGCATCAGATCTTTTCCGTCTTCAGCTTCCCACATGATTTTCAGGTAGGGCTTGTCTTTAAGCGACATCCGGATACCGTCGCGGAAAATCTTGTGGTCGTCGGCAATAGCTACGTTAATTTGGTTTTCTGTTGCCATAAGAGTAGATGTACTTTTGGGTTAATAAGTAGCCTTAGTTTTTCAGTTTATACTTGTTATCCTGCTGTGGTTTTACGATATATTCCGTAAAATCTACATAAGCAAGATTTCGCAGTTCCCCTATTGCAGGACGTATACATGGCTTGTACATTTGTACTACAGGGTTAA
>DATCKB010000056.1:0-1682 GCA_036562505.1 Parasegetibacter sp.
CTTCCTGGAGTTTAGCCTGCAGCAATTTATCGCGTGCTGTACGCCGGAAAAAATCGTACACGCTGTTTTCGGCAATCCGAAAGAGGTAGGAACGAAAAGATTGTTCAGGGTCAATGCCGCTCCGCCTTTGCCAGATTTTGATAAAGACGTCCTGGAGGAGTTCTTCTGCTATGTCTTCTGATTTCAGCAGCTTAACGAGATTTCCAAAAATACGCGGACTGTAAGAATGGTAAAGTTGCTCAAAAGCCTGCTCATCTCCCTTATTCAGCAGGAAAAGCAATTCTTTCTCATTATATAAATTATCAGTTGACAAGCAGATTACCAGTTAGCAGAACAAAAGTAAAGGAAAATGCACCACTTTAGTCATTCAACCCCGTTTGGGAAGATTGATGACATTTCACCAATTTCCCGATGTTACTAAAACGAAAAGGTTATGCGTGTGTTATTGCGCTTTTTACAACGACCCATTATTTCATACCTGGGTTTTAGTTGGAAAATATTTCATTATTCCTTAGCCAGGATAATACCCGGATTCTTATTTTTCATTGTTCTGTTATTTTTGACAATTTCCTGCAAAAAAGAAAAGCCATCTTCGGGAGGCATTGGAAGCTGCATGGCAGTTAGCCCACAGGGTAATCTCAGCGTTAGCAGTAGTGGGGCGACATATACCTATCGTACCAGTGGTGGGGGGACAATTGTGATTGATCTGAAAAATGGAACTATTAGCCTTACCCACGATGATGATGCCACATTCAAGATAGAATTTTGGGGCGATTTTCCGGATGTGAAAAACACTGTACATCATGAAAACTTCAAAGGAAAGCACATAAAAGACAGGGAAGGCAGCCGGCGCAGTGTTGCCTTTCCAGACGGGGCAAAAATCACGATGGTTACCAACAGTGAATCTGACCTGTTGTTATCTATCAGTATTTATGACGGTAAAGAAAGCCATCATATTAATGCAACATGTGGCCAACTCGAGCACAGTTCAGTTGACGCGGTTAAGGCCGAAGAATTAGATGAAGCCGAAGCAGACGGAGAAACCGCTGCTATTGAAAAGACAAATACCGGATGGATGTATGTGAATGTATATCAGGAAGCCACTCCCGGAACGAAGGTGCACAAGCGGGTTAATCTGGCTGAAGGTTTTTTTGACTCTCCAAACAAGGTAAGTGACTATTACGATGATCCCAGGTGGGGTCATACCTGAGTAGCTATGCCATTTTTGGAGTAAAACCTTGTCTGCCATTTATGATGGCGGACAAGGTTTTTTTTTGCTAACTACTCCACACAGCCACCCACCTTACAAACACCTCCGAGGATGACTGTTTCATAGAGTGATTTTCTGGTTGAAAAATAAAAAGTCACCCCAAAAATTTACGGGGAAAATCTGCTGGTTATCGGGTGAAAGTACCCTTTCATGAAACTCATGCTGCAACTAGTTTTGAGGCATGAAACAAAAATCCAAAAAAGAATATCAGGATAAGGACGGTCTCCTGAAAATCGTATTACGAAAATGCATGAAAAATACTCTTCGTGCTGCGGTACCGAATGCGGAAGATATCTTTGACCTGAGCCAGGAAATTGAGCCGATGGATCAGGAATTACCACTTATCTGGCAGGGAAGGAAAAAGCAGGGAAAGCGGATTGTGGATTTTGTTTTTAAAATTCCATTAAAGAAC
>DATCKB010000059.1:0-1632 GCA_036562505.1 Parasegetibacter sp.
ATAACATACTGGTTGGCATACCAAAGAATTCCCGCAAGCAATAATCCGCCAACCATATACGGCCGGAGAAAACGGCTGTATTTTACACCGCTTGCCAGAATTGCTATGATTTCTGATCTCCCCGCCATTTTAGACGTGAAAAAGATTACTGCAATAAAAACAATAAGCGGAAAAATCATTGATACTATCTGGGGCACAAACCCGAAATAATACTCTTTAATAATTACAGAAGTAGGGAGACCAGACTTAACAAAGTCGTTTGCTTTTTCACTGGTGTCGATCACTACGGTAATAACAGTGATCATCAAAATAGTGAACACGAATGTCACCATAAACTTCTTCAATATGTACCAGTCGAGAATTTTCATCTGCAAACATTAAACTTTAAATCAACTTCTGCAATTACCGGATTTCAAACTTTTTATCAGAGACGCGTTTTCAGAATACTGATTTGCTCCCGCTTCCATGAACTGAAATCTCCCAGCACAATATGCTTTCTTGCCTCTTTTACCAGATGGAGATAAAAGCAAAGATTGTGAATACTGGCGATTTGCAAAGCCAGTAATTCTCCCGAAATAAACAAATGCCTCAGATATGCCTTGCTATAATAATTACTGATTTCTGAATCTATTCCTTCATCCAGCACACTGAAATCTTCTGCCCATTTTTTATTCCGGATATTTATTACTCCTTTTGAAGTAAACAGCATACCATTACGTCCGTTCCTTGTTGGCATTACGCAATCAAACATATCAATACCCAGTGAAATATTTTCTAAAATATTCCAGGGCGTGCCAACCCCCATTAAATAACGGGGTTTATCCCAGGGTAAAAATTCGCAGCAGAATGCACTCATTTCATACATCATTTCCTCAGGTTCTCCTACGCTTAGCCCTCCTATTGCATTTCCTGAAGCGCCCCGCGAAGCCACAAACTCTGCTGATGCCTTACGTAAATCCTTAAACGTACTACCCTGAACAATGGGAAATAAGGTCTGGGAATAACCGTATTTCAACGGTGTATCATTCAGCTGTTTTATACAGCGGTCTAACCACCTGTGAGTAAGCTCCATCGACTTCAAAGCATATCTGTATTCGCTGGGGTAAGGCGGACATTCATCAAAAGCCATTATGATATCTGCTCCTATTGCCCGTTGAATATCCATTACCGATTCAGGAGTAAACAGGTGCCGTGAACCATCGATATGTGATTGAAAAACTACTCCCTCTTCCTTTATTTTTCTGTTCGCGGCCAGCGAAAACACCTGGTATCCTCCGCTATCCGTCAGGATAGGTTTATTCCACCCCATGAACCGGTGCAGCCCGCCCGCTTTCTCCAAAACCGAGGTACCCGGACGAAGATAAAGATGGTAAGTATTACCTAAAATGATTTTAGCCTGCACGTCACGCTCCAGTTGCTGCTGGGTAACTCCCTTCACCGACCCAATTGTTCCCACGGGCATAAATATCGGTGTTTGTATCTCACCGTGCGCTGTTTTTATAACACCGGCCCTGGCCTTCGAATCTTTATCCGCAGCTGTTAACTCAAAACTTAATTCACTCATTTGTAATGTAATCTAATACCCAAAAACTCAATAATTCAAAATTCCGGATAATTAACAAATTCTTTACC
>DATCKB010000065.1:0-5890 GCA_036562505.1 Parasegetibacter sp.
GTAACAATGCATGTGACTCAAAAAAAGAAACAGATTATGAAAAGACTACTTCTGGTATTGGTTACCTTTTGCCTGGGAGCAACAATGGTTGCTACAGCTCAGAACAGAAAGATTCAAATGGGATTACATATGCCACTCGACGAAGTGCTTGCAAAAGCTCAGGCCGAGAATAAATATGTGTTCCTGGATTTTGGTTCTCCTCGGTGTAAGCCATGTCTTTGGCTGAAAGCCAATGTCTTTACTATTGATAGTATTGCAGACTGGGTAAACGAACGCTTTGTCAGCTGCGATTATCAGGAAGGTGAAGAAAAAAAGCGCCTCAGTAAAAAATATGGCGTTGTTGGGGAGCCGGTATTGCTGATCCTTGATAACAAAGGTAATCTGATGCATAAAATGGTTGGTAAGTGCGAACCTGCCGAGTTTATGAGAAGATTCAGACAAGGTCTGGATCCTGAGAATAATCTCACCGGTCAGCACGCCAGATATGCTAAAGGGGAAAGAAGTCCCGAGTTTATGCTGAGCTACCTGGAATCATTACATATAGCCAGAGAGACAGATAAACTTAAAGAAGTAGTTGAACTTTATCTTGCCGGTCCGGTAGAGAAAATCAAAGAGAAAAAATACTGGGATGTATTCGATCGTTTTGTTGAATCTCCTGTAAGTCGCGAAATGAAATACGTAATGGACAATCGTCCTGTATTTTATGAGCTCTTTGGTAAAAAGGCAGTTGATGCCAAGATCGACAGAACTATCGATCCTGTTGCAAGATATGCGATCTTCGGACCAAAGGCTAATGAAAAAGAACCTGAGTTCATGGAGTTGCTGACTTACCTGCAGAACACTGACTATGAAAAAGCCACTGAATGGCTGGTTTACATGGTTCCTGCAAGACATAAGTTTACCAACTTTGTGGCAATGGCTCAGGAAATCGATAATGTCCTGAAATTTAACCTGGTTAAAGGTCCGGCCAAACAAACTTATATGAAGATGATGGCGGAACAAATCGTTTGGTATTCAAATGATAATAACGCTCTGCCATATGCGTTGAACTGGATTAACAACCTGCTTCCAACGCTGACTGACGACGAAACAAAAAAATCTGTTCTTTATACTAAAGTTTCTATTCTGAAGAAACTTGGAAAAGATGAAGACGTTCAGGAAGTTCAAACAGAAATTTCCAAACTGACACCACAGAGTTAAGGGGGGTGCTTAGACACGAGAGGGTCGGGGTCTGTTATCAGATCCTGACCCTTTTTGTTTTTGGGCCTTATCTTTATGTTAAATTCGGCACATGGCATATAAATCATTAGAGGAATGTTTGGTCGACCTGGAAAAGCATGGGATGCTGATACGGGTCAGAGAAGAAGTGGATCCGTATCTGGAAATGGCGGCAATTCACCTAAAGGTTCATGAAGCGGGCGGCCCGGCCATACTGTTTGAGAATGTGAAAGGAAGCAGGTTTCGTGCAGCCTCTAACATCTTCGGCACATTGGAAAGAAGCCGGTTTATTTTCAGAGATACCCTCGCAACAGTTCAACAACTTATAGAATTAAAGAACGACCCGGTAAAAGCTATACGTCAGCCTTTCAGGAATGCAAGAGCGGGTTGGGCGGCTCTGAAAGCTCTTCCGCTGAAAAATCCTTTCCGGCAGCCGGTGAAATTTCAGCAGGTAAAAATCAGCGATTTGCCTCAGATTCACCACTGGCCAATGGATGGGGGAGCATTTGTGACTTTACCTCAGGTGTACACGGAAGATCCGGATCAACCCGGCATTTTGAAATCTAATCTGGGTATGTACCGTATCCAGTTATCGGGCAATGATTATGAACAGGACAAGGAAATAGGCCTACACTACCAGCTGCACCGGGGCATCGGGGTTCATCAGACTAAAGCTAACAGAAAGGGACAACCGCTTAAAGTAAGTGTATTTGTTGGTGGCCCTCCTGCACATACGGTTTCCGCAGTGATGCCCCTGCCTGAGGGAATGAGTGAAATGAGTTTTGCGGGAGTACTCGGAGGCAGACGTTTCCGCTATTCCTACGACAATGGTTTCTGCATCAGTTCTGAAGCAGATTTTGTGATTACCGGTGAAGTGTATCCGGGAGAAAATAAAATGGAAGGCCCCTTTGGCGACCATCTCGGTTATTATAGTTTAAAACATCCTTTCCCGCTGATGAGAGTGAGGAATGTGTATGCCAGAGAAAATGCAATCTGGCCGTTTACAGTGGTGGGAAGACCTCCTCAGGAAGATACCAGTTTCGGGCAATTGATTCATGAACTAACGGGGAAAGCTATCCCAAATGAAATTCCCGGATTAAAAGAAGTGCATGCAGTTGATGAAGCAGGTGTACATCCATTATTGCTGGCTGTAGGAAACGAAAGATATACACCATATCAACCGGCAAAACAACCTTCAGAACTGCTGACTATTGCCAACCATATTCTTGGTACCGGTCAGTTAAGTCTGGCGAAATTCCTTTTCATTACCGCGGATGATAATAACCGGCTAACAACAAAAGATATTCCAACTTACTTTGAATTTCTGTTGAAACGAATTCATCTTGACCGGGATATTCATTTTTATACCAATACGACAATCGATACACTTGATTATTCAGGAACCGCACTGAATATGGGAAGTAAAGTGGTGTTTGCTGCTTACGGAGATGAAATCAGAAGTCTTTGTACTGAAGTGCCCCGGATTTTGCGCGAGGCTCAGGGTATTATTAATATAAAATTGATTTTTCCCGGTGTGATTGCCATACAAACCCAACCATATATAAATGAAACAGAAACTGCCCGGGAAGTAAACCGCCTAAGTGAGCAGTTACAGCATCATCTGACTGAACTTCAGCAGGTTCCTCTGTTAGTCTGGTGCGATGATGCGGATTTTACTGCTGCAAATTTGCGCAATTTCTTATGGGTAAGTTTTACGCGCGCAAACCCGTCCCACGATATACATGGCATTGCAGGATTTGTGGAGTTTAAGCATTGGGGATGCCGGGGACCATTGATAATTGATGCGCGGATTAAACCGCATCACGCTCCGCCGGTTGAGATGGATAGTGCAGTAGAGAAAAGAATCAGACCTTTATTCGAAAAAGGTGGAAGCCTGTCCGGAATTCCCCGGTGATTTAAAAGCAGAACAGGGCTAAATTTGAAGAATAGCAGTAAAATTTGATTATATTGTATAGGTAAAATTAAAGCTATGCAGATACAGTTTAACACAGACAATCACATTAAAGGTTCAGAAAAGCTTCAGGAAAATTTAAGAAGTCTGATTGCCGCCCCATTGGAGCGGTTTAGTTCAAGATTAACAAGAATAGAAGTGCATCTGAATGACGAGAACAGTATCAAAGGGGGTGGTGATGATAAACGTTGTATGCTGGAAGCGAGGATTGAGGGAATGCAGCCGATAGCGGTAACTAACTTTGGGGATACTCTGGAAAATGCAGTACGCGGTGCGGTAGATAAATTGAAGGCTGCACTCGACACAGCGATCGGAAAGCTGAGGAATTATTAGTAGCTTTAATTATTATAATTCAGATATTTAAAATCAGTGCATGCCTGTAAACGGACGAGTTATATTTTTAGCAGACGACGATATTGAGGATCGCGAGATCATTGAGGAAACTCTGTTAAAACTTGATCCGACAGCCAACATTCAGAAAGTTACTAACGGGCAACAGGCCGTCGACTACCTTTCGTCTTGCCCGGAGAATGACTTACCTTGTTTAATCATACTGGATTATAAAATGCCCATGCTTAATGCAGTTGAAGTACTGGAGCGCATTAATCAGATGAGCCGGTTTGACGATGTGCCGAAAGTAGTCTGGAGTACATCCAGGCAACCTGAGCATGTTCAGCAATGTCTAGACAACGGTGCTATAACCTATTATGTTAAGCCTTACAGCAATTCAGATCTGATCTCTATGGCTAGAGAAATGCTGGCACTCTGTAAGTAGGTTAGGTTATTTTAAACCTGCGGAAAGTAAATGTCGAATGTCGCACCCTTATTATTTTCTCCCCGGGCGCTGATAAAGCCTTTATGGTTTTGTACTATTCTTTTGCAGATGGCAAGTCCGATGCCCGTACCCGCATACTCCGTTCTGTTGTGTAATCGCTGAAACAGGTCGAATATTTTTTCGGTATATGCCGGATCAAACCCGATACCGTTATCTGAGATAGTTATCCTTGTGTAATTGATAGTAGGATCTGCTTTAAATTGCTGCAGCTTGTCACCGGAAACGGCCTGAGCTGAGATCTTTATATGGAGTGTTCGATCAGGCGATCGATATTTTAGTGCGTTTCCAATCAGATTTTCAAAGAGCTGAGATATCTGAAATGGAATCACTTTGACTTCCGGTAACTCATCCTTCTCAATTACCGCATTGGTTTCAATAATGGTTTCTTTGTTTTCCGCTATAACCTCCGATATAATTTTATTTAAATTAACCGGCTCCAGTCTCACCGATTCCACTGAAGTTCTTGAATAGGCAAGAAGATCATCAATCAAACCCTGCATCCGGGCAGTTGCCGTAATCGAGCGGTTCAGAAATTCCAATTCTTTTTCAGTCAGTTTATTGCTGATTTTTTCTGCCAGATAACTGTTATAAAACTGAATTTTCCTTAATGGTTCCTTCATGTCATGGGCGGCAGCAAAGGCAAACTGTTCTAATTCCTGATTCTGAAACTTAAGGTCATCGGCATATTGACTGATTCTGTCTTCAGCTATCTTTTTCTCGGTGAGATCACGGGTTACCTTCGAAAACCCGATCACATCGTTTGCATCATCATGAAGTGCAGTGATTGTAATACTGCCCCAGAACCTGGAACCATCTTTTCTGACTCTCCAGCCTTCGTGCAGCGACTTTCCGTTAGCGGCTGCTTCTGCAATCAGTTTTTCAGGAATCTTGTTCACTCGGTCTTCCTCCCGGTAAAATATCCTGAAATGCGAGCCGATAATCTCCGATTCGGTATAGCCCTTGATTTTCTGTGCACCACGGTTCCAGTTCTGAACAATCCCGTGGGGATCCAGAAAAATAATAGCATAGTCTTCAATTTCATCAATCATACGGTAATACCGCTCTTCACTTTTCTTAAGCTCGGCATGTTTTTTCTGCAAATCGGCTGTTCTGTCGTCAATCTGCTGTTCCAGGCTAGCTGTCAGTAAACGCAGACTTCTCTCTTTCCGAAGCAGCTCTTGTTCTGATTTTTTTATACCAGTGACGTCGATTAATGTATTGATTGCACCAGTGATTCTATGATGTTGGTTGTAAATCGCACGAGGATAGGGAATAATATGTCGTTTTGAACCGTCAGGCCGCATCAGCACAACTTCTTCATTACCTTTAAGTGGAATGCCTTTCAGCGTAAGGGCTATGGGACATTCCTCCCAGGGTAAGGGATCTCCATCCGGCCGGAATATCTGCCAGGATCCGCAGAATCTGTCTTTCCCGATTTCGGGAACCCTTCCCCAAAGTTCTACTGCTGCGTGGTTGTATAAATTAATGTAACCCTCTGCATCGGTGGTATAAAGAGCAACGGGTAAGCCCAGGATAAGCTGGCGGAAATGGTCCTCGCTTTCTTTCAGAGCGTTTAGCAGTGTAGTATGCTGCAAATCCAGATTATCCGGTTTCAACGTTTCGTCATTTGTATTTAAGTGCAGATTCATCTCCTCAATTGCCATAACACATCTTATTCGAATAAAGTTATGACATTAAATCAGGATTCGTGTCATAACGACTTAAACAGACCGAAGATTCGCATTACTGTAACAGATTCGCGTAAAAATCCTTTACTTTGGGAAAGTATGGCACAGGATCAGAAACAAGAAGCTATAATCGATGCGGCTATCAAACGCTTTGCGCATTTCGGTGTAGCAAAGACC
>DATCKB010000070.1:0-9927 GCA_036562505.1 Parasegetibacter sp.
AAGTATGGCTGAATGCATCTTCGTCTGTCAAATTCCCCATTTCATTCGGAGCTGGCCCCAGAATAGTAGAGGTAACCGGTGAAGCTTATTTTGAAGTTGCCCGTGTGAATTACTCCGGCGTGACTAATGCTACTGAATTAAATAGCAACCAGTCTTCCGGATATATTCCCTTTGTAGTACATACCAATAATCAAACTATAAAAGTTCTGGGTACGCATTTTAATGTGAACTCCTATGAAGATGAAGATGGTGAAAGGACCACCCTGCTGGAAGGAAGCGTGTGGGTCGGACCGCGGAGAACAGAAGGTGGTTTGCCTGTGTCTGATCAACTCAATAATGCCGGCGGAATTTTACTGAAGCCCGGTCAGCAGGTAATGTTCGCTGCCCAGGGTAACTCGGGAGATTTGCAGCCCACCATTATTAATGAGGTAGATACGGATAAAGTTGTTGCCTGGAAGAATGGCTTTTTTGCCTTTAACAGTGCCGACCTGCAGATGGTAATGCGGCAGATTGCCCGTTGGTATGACGTTGACGTGAAATACGAGGGAAATATACACGCAAGGTTCAGCGGAAGTGTTTACAGAAGTGAAGATTTCTCAGAATTACTGAAGGTAATAGGCTTCGCATGTAATGTTAAATTCAAAATTAACCATAAAACTGTAACCGTTTATTCAGATTAAATGCTGTTCCGGTAAACTGAATCCTCAAATGAATTTATTCACCAAAATCAAAAACCGATTCCAACAAAAAATGTAATTATGAGCAAAGCCCCGTCGTAAAAATTTAAACCAGCATAAAAACAAAAACCTGCCGATGCAAAAGCTTTGGCAGGCTGTTTCTGAGATGCGCCAACATCCCCGAAACCTGTTTGATTGCGCTTGTTAACTGTGTACTGATAACTTTTTTGACAACCAAACTCATCAAAAGTATGAAACTACTTTTAAATGGCAAACCTGCGTCAGGTGGCCCATTTATTTTAAAAATCTTTGAAGGAACACCAACGGCCCGGATAAAGATGCCGTCGGAGAAATTCAAAAAACAACTGTTTATGCAGGTAAAACTAACAGCATTTCTTCTTCTGGCGCTGTTGTTCGATGCGAGTGCAGAAGGGTATTCGCAAAAAGTAACCTTGTCTGTAAAGAATGCCACTCTGGAGTCGGTATTTTCCAAGATTACCCGGCAGACCGGCTATGTATTCTTTTACAATGATGAATTGTTGGAACACGCACGCCCTGTACAGGCGCAGATTCGCGATCTTCCGCTGAACGAAGCACTGGAAGTCTGCTTCCGTAATCAGCCGTTTGATTTTATCATTTCCAATAAGACAATTGCAGTAAAAATGAAGTCCGCCTTCGTTGAGGTGGAACTCTTAAATATTCCGCCGGTCAGAATTACCGGGCAGGTAATGGATGCCCGGACAGGCGAACCTATTGCCGGTGCAAGCGTGGTGGTTAAAGGGAAAGAGTCAGGAACCGTTACCAGCCAAACCGGAGAGTTTACTATTGTTGCTGATGTGGGTAATGTTTTGCAGATCAGTTACGTAGGGTATGTGAGCCGTGAAGTTGCAATTGCCAACGAAGACCGGTTAGAGATTCGACTGGAACCCAAGCCGCAGACGCTGAAAGAAACCGTGGTAACGGGTATCTTTAACCGTAATGCAAGCAGTTATACCGGGTCAACTCTGGTAATTACGAATCAGGAACTTAAAAAAGTCGGAAGCGCAAATGTATTCCAGGCTCTTAAAAATATATCGCCTTCAATGGTGCTGGATAATTTTGCTATGGGTTCAAACCCTAACAATCTTCCCACAATTCAGGTAAGAGGTCAATCAACTTTTCCTGCGGATACTGCTCTGGGGGCAAATCTGAAAGGGAATTACCTGAAGAATCCCAATGAACCCCTGTTCATTCTCGATGGATTTGAAACATCGATAGAAAGAATATATGATCTTGATATCAACCGGATTGAGCGCTTAACCATCCTGAAAGATGCAGCTTCCAAAGCTATTTACGGATCAAGAGCGGCAAATGGTGTGGTTGTTATCGAAACAAAGAAACTTTCTTCAGCAAGAGCTCTGGTTAGTTATAATGCGAGTCTGGATGTTGAATTGCCGGATATCACAAGTTATAACCTGACCAATGCTATGGAGAAGCTGGATGCTGAACTGATAGATGGTTATTATACCTCTCCATTCAATGACGCTGAACGCCAGATAGCATTGGAACAATTGTATCAGTCGCGCCGCAAGCGGGCTTTAGAAGGAATGAATACCCACTGGCTGGCCAAGCCGTTGAGAGATGGAATTGGTCATCGTCATAATGTAACTGTTGAGCTGGGTGGAAAAGATCTTAATATCATCGCCGACCTGAACTATAGAGATATTAACGGTGTAATGAAAGGATCGGGTCGTCAGACTATTTCCGGTAACCTCACTACTTCATACCGTGTGAACAAGCTGGTTTTCAGAAATATCATGACGGCTGTTAATACTCAGAGCAAGGAATCTCCATATGGGTCATTCCATGATTATGCTATTATGAACCCGTACTGGCGTGCAGTTAATGAGGACGGAACAATTCCCTATTATTCAGAATATGGTCCTAACGGTGAGAGATATATGAATCCTCTCTTTAATTCAACTCTAAATACAAATATTACAAGCGGCTATTTTAATTTCATCAATAATTTCTATCTCGAATGGAATATGCTTCCCGGCCTTAAAGCCATCACCCGTTTTGGTGTTGATATGAAGCGCAGTGATGCTGATGAGTTTTATCCCGCTGCTCATACTCGTTTTGAGAACTATTACGGTGAAGATGCAGTAAGACGTAAAGGACTTTACCAGCTGAACGATGGTAAAAGTACTTTGCTTTCAGGTGACGTGAACCTCAGCTATTCAAAGAATATTGGAAAGCATTTTTATTTCGGTAACGTAGGCTTTAATGTCAGAGAAAGAAAATTTGAAGAAGTTATTCACCGGGTAGAAGGTTTCTCGAGCGACAGAATGGATAATGTGTTTTTCGGCAGAGGTTATGCACTGGAATCCAGGCCAACCGGAGCTGAAGGAATCGACAGGGAAATGGGCTTCCTCGGAAGTTTCTCATATATGTATGATAACCGTTTCCTTACCGACCTGACCATCAGAACAAGTGCTTCTTCATTATTCGGTGCAGACAAACGCTGGGCTACCTTCTGGAGCTGGGGTGTGGGCTGGAATCTGCATAATGAGAGCTTCATGAACAGCTCTGTGTTTGAGGAATTAAAGATTCGTGCTTCATTGGGTTCTACCGGTAACCAGAACTTTGCCACCAATGCGGCAATTGCCACCTATAATTACTATCTCGAATCACTTTATCAGGGATTCCCCGGTTCTTACCTCAATAATCTGGCTAACCCATTCCTGCAATGGGAAACCAAGTTCGACTATAACGCAGGCTTCGATGCGAGAATCAGGAACCTGAACATGAAATTCGACTACTATGAGAGTTATACAGAAAATCTGGTAACCAATCTCTCTGTTCCGGGTTCAACCGGTTTCCAGATGGTAAGAGAAAACCTCGGAAAAGTGAAAAACTCGGGTATAGAATTCTATGCATCTTACATGGTGTGGTCGAGAGGTGCTGATTTCATTACCCTGAATGCAGGCATTGAAACTAACAGGAATAAAATAGTTTCTCTGTCTAATGCGCTGAAAACTCAGAATGAACTGGCAAACAAACTGGCCGAAGACAGAAGAACCGGTAAACCTGTATTGAAATACGAAGATGGTATGTCGATGAACGCCATCTGGGCAGTCCGTTCACTGGGTATTGACCCTGCAACCGGTAATGAAATTTATCTGACCCGTGACGGTGAAACTACCTATAACTGGAGTGCAAATGATATGATTGTAGCCGGGAACAGCAACCCCGACTATCAGGGAACTTTTGGTATCAGCGGTGAATTCAAAGGTTTTGGATTCAACCTCACCGGCCGTTATCTGGGCGGTGGACAGTACTACAATCAAACGCTGGTTGATAAGGTAGAGAATGTAGATATGAACTATAATGTGGACAAAAGAGTGCTTACCGGAAGATGGAAAACACCTGGCCAGTATGCTGAGTTCAAGAGACTGGGAACAGTTTCTATCGATACTGATGGAGATAATATTTACGAAGTATATGACGAGAAGACCAGGGCAACTACCAGATTTGTTCAGAACCGCAATGAAATTGATTTTGGTGCATTGAATCTGTACTATCAGTTTGGTGATAAAGTACTGAACAAACTGGGAATTGAAAGACTCAGAGTTGCGTTCAATATGAATGAACTGGGTAAGATTTCAACAATAAGAGTAGAAAGAGGTACAGTGTATCCATTCTCAAGAACTATGTCACTCTCTTTATCAGCAACATTTTAAACATCAGAATATGTCAGTTTCGAAATATATTTATGTTTTTCTGTTAATTGGAATTACAACCAGCTCCTGTAAAAAAGGCTGGCTTGATGTAACTTCCAGTTCACAAATCAGATCCGACGAACAGTTTCAGTCGGAAGCCGGTGCCAGAGACGCACTGATGGGGGTTTATATCGGAATGACCGACCCGTCGATGTATTCCAGAGATATGACCTGGAACCTGATCGACCTGCTCGCACAACAATATGCTACTCTGCCCACACTGGCTCAGTATTATGAAGTACAACGATTTAACTATCAGAATACAAGAGCCCGCGGTTATATTGATGCCATGTGGCACAAGACCTACGGTGTGATTGCCAATATCAATAATGCGCTCACAGAAATGGAGCATAACAAGAATTCTTATAATGCAGTGAGCTTTTCGATTATGAAAGGTGAACTGCTAGCACTCAGAGCGTTTCTGCACTTTGACCTGATGCGTATCTATGGTCACGGTAATATTGCCAACCGTAATGATATAGCAGGAAAGCTGGCAATACCATATGTTGTTACTTATTCAAAAATTCCGACTCCTCAGCAGTCGTATAGTCAGACATTCGCGCTGATGCATAAGGACCTGAACGAGGCGATTGAACTGCTGAAGGAAGATCCGATTTATGAGAATGTTTCCAGACCTGCTGGTTATTATGATGAAATTAACAGGAATGGCTTCTTCAATAATCGTCAGCAGAGAATGAATTACTATGCTGCAAAAGCAGTGCAGGCACGCATATATCTCTGGCAGGGAGGATCCGAGAATCTGGCAAAAGCCCGCAACCTGGCGGAAGAAGTAATAGCAGGCACTCCTGCCAGACTGTTAAATACTTCACCAGGAAACGATAAAGTGCTGTCTCAGGAACATATTTTCAATCTGAATGTTACAGCTTTTACCAATATAGTAGATCGCTTCCTGAATGCGGAAGTTGCTACCAATTACGATGCACTTTTCCTCACAGCACAAAGAGCACAGGAAATTTACGAAACGAATATCCCAACTGTAGGGGTGGTAGATTTCAGATATAACTCACTGTTAGAAACTCAGGCAAGAGGAATGGTTAACGTGGAACTGCATCAATCCAGAAACACACTTAAGAACATTATGCCGCTGATTAAATTACCGGAAATGTACTATATAGCTGTTGAGGATTATATCAGTACCAACCTGTCAAAAGCAATCACCTACCTGAATACAGTAAGGCGTAGCAGGGGTATTATAGATGATATCCCAACTTCTGCCAACGCAGATCAGGTTCGGAGCGAACTAAACAAAGAATATCAGAAAGAATTTGTAAGTGAAGGACAACTTTTCTTTTTCTACAAGCGTACCGGACAAACACAAATTCCTGGTATAGCTACACCGATGACGGATGCAATTTATGTGCTTCCTTATCCGGATAGCGAAATAGAATTTGGAAACCGAGTTCAATAATTATAAAAAATTAAAGTTATGAACCAGCTAAAAAAATTCAGCCTTCCCTTCATTGCAATGATCGTATTGCTTTGTTCCTGCGAGAAAGAAGGGCTTCTGCAATACTCTGCTAACGATGCAGTAAATTTTGTAACCAAATCTGTTACTTATAGTTTCCTGACCAATCCCGGCGATGAATACATTCAGGAAATGGAAGTAGCTATAATAGGCGATACCGTTAGCTATGATCGCTACTTCAATGCTGTTGCAGTAAAAGATGCATCTACTACTGCTCCTGATAACCTTTATGAAATTTTAGGTGGTGTGATTAAAGCCGGTGAGTTTAAAGGTAAACTTTCCGTGAAGTTGAAAAAATCTCCGGAACTGGCCAACTCCACCGTTAACCTGAAAATTCGTTTGGTTGATTCAGACGATTTTAAGGCCGGAAATGTAGAAGCCAGAGAAGCTGTGATTTCCTGGACTGACCAGGTTGTAGTTCCGTCATGGACATACTACAGAATATTCTTTACCGCTCAGGCAAGTCCGGCTGCATATCGTGCAATCGTGGTTTCCACCGGTTTAACGGTATTTGCTGCGGCAGATTATTCAAGACTTGGAACCGCCGGCGCAATTGCATTGGGAACGAAGTTTGGTGATTATGTAAAGCAGTGGAACAAAGACAATCCGAACAATCACCTTAAGCACGACGCAGGTGCTCTTATCGGACAGGATATTGTACCAGTATATTACACAAAATCGAAGTACGATTAATTATCGATCTGACCATTTTTAAAGTCTAAAATTTATGACCATTAATAACATATACAGCAGAATGCGCTTTCTTGTTGCCATAGTATTGGTGATTGTAGCAGCGATATCCTGCCGGAAAGATTTGTCCACTCTGGACAGTAATAAAATACCGGGTGTAGTTATTGATACAACCGGTAACAGCCAGCTGAGTGTATTTCAGTTTGAACGTCTTGTTCTTCAGCCTTCTGTTAATCTTCAGGGAATACCAGAGTCTGAAGTGAGTTATGAATGGAAAGTAAACCTTCTACCCGGCGATACCCTGTATCAGGTTATCAGCGAGGAAAAGAATCTGGATTATGAAGTTCGTTTTAAACCGAATACTTCAGGTAAATACCATCATCTGGTTTACACCATAACGGACAAACGGAACGGACTCAAATACATCATGGCCTGGCCTCTTACAGTTAAGAATAACATCGGCGAAGGACTGGTTATTGCAGAAAGCAGAGACGGAATCAATACCGACCTGAGTCATATCATGTCGCCACGTGTAACTTCAGGATATAACGATGAGAGCGTGAAGTATAATGTTTATTCTTCTATCAACGGTTCATTGATTCCCGGAATCGTAAAGCAACTGCAGTTCACCAAAATCTTTGGTGTTGATGCTCTCCTCGGAATTACCAATAATATGGTGTTCCGCGTGAACACACTGGATTATACCTACTTCGGTAAGGATAATGATTTATTCTATCCTGACTCTGAAGAATATCATCCCCAGGCTCTGGGTGAGGTTTATCAGAACAATTTATATATCGCTGAAAATAAACTTACCGCTACCTATCTGGGTGCCAGCCGAGAATTCGGACTTCCATTTGATTACAGCTGGAAAGTTCCTGATTTTATTGCGGCCAATCCGAACAGTGCAAATGGTTATAATAGCTACCAGCCTGCTGTGGTAATCAGCTTCTATGATGAAGTCAATCAGAAATTTGTTTATCAGCAGGTGCTGAACCCATCATTCGGTGATGCAAATATGTATGCTGTTGCTGCAGATCCGGGAGCTCCATTTGATCCTGGTGCCGTACTGAATAAAGTAAATCTGGCTGCCGGTATTAATGTAGACCGCGACTTTGTTCATATTCTTAAGGATAAGAACAATGGAAATGTAAATATCTATGTTTTAACAGGAGGAGTATTTAATTACCCTGATCTTACACCGCCGCAGGCTAAGGCCGTGTTTGATGTTTCTGCTGCGCCCGGTATAGCCACAGCTACGAAATTTGTAATTCTTCATGACCAGAAAGTAATATACTATGCAACTGCTAATAAAATTTATGCAATAATGTATAGTACGCCAACTCCGATCATCGAAGAACGTTTTACGGTTCCTGCAGGCGAAACAATTACTACGCTTCAGGTCTATCAGCAAATCGGATACCCACTTGCTGAAAGCTATATACCTACCAATAACAAGCAATTGATCATGTCCACTTTCGGCACTGAAGGAAAGGTATATATTCTGCCAATGATTAATCCGGGTCTGGGTAATATCGACCAGCCCAATATTAAAACCTACGGGGGATTCGGAAAAATTTCTGCTATCACTCCACAGAAATAATATTGTTAACTTAAATATTGAACAGGATTCAGGTGTATGATAACATACACCTGAACTCCTATTGTGTGAATGTAAACCCAAAAAAAAGAATGAGCTACAGTATTGCAAAGATTAGTCATTTATCACACCGCTACAGCAGGGACTGGGCCGTGAGAGATATCAGTTTTGAAATAACGCAGCATGGGATATTGGGACTTCTGGGCTCTAACGGTGCGGGTAAGTCTACTACCATGAATATTCTTTGTGGTGTGATCAATCAAACCGAGGGAGAAGTATTTATCAATGGTATCAACATAAGGGAGAATCCGGTGGAAGCCAAGAAGCATATCGGCTTTCTTCCGCAAAAAGCACCGCTACATCTTGAGCTTACTGTAGATGAATATCTGACTCACTGCGCGCACATGCGCTCGATTGAGCCCGACAAAATAAAATCGGCCGTAGAATATGCTAAGGCAAAATGTGGTATAACCCACTTCAGTAAAAGAGTGCTGAAAAATTTATCAGGAGGTTATCAGCAGCGCGTTGGAATAGCCCAGGCTATTATTCATAATCCGGCACTCGTAGTTCTCGATGAGCCGACGAACGGACTCGATCCGAACCAGATTATTGAAGTGAGAAAGCTAATCAAGGAAATTGCAGAAGACAGGGCAGTGATACTTTCAACACATATCCTGTATGAAGTTCAGGTAACCTGCGACAATATCATTATGATTGAAAACGGTGAAATTGTTTTTGCGGATACCATGCATGCGTTCAATAATTATATTGAACCAAATTCACTGGTGATTACGATGGACGAACTTCCTTCTGTTTCAGAAATGGAATCATTAAGCGGTATCACACAGGCAGAGGTGCTTGATGACAGAAGAATGCGTCTGCATTTCAATTCGGGACCGGAAATCACAAAATCGGTTATAGCAACCTGTGTGAATAAAGGATGGCCCTTAACTGAAATCTATCTCGAAAAAAGTTCGCTTGATGGAATTTTTGCACAACTGTCGAGTAAGAACCGCGTCACCAACTAAGCATATAAAAACAAAATAAACGATGAACAAAATATTCAGGATAGCAAGACTGGAATTGAGTGTGTTATTTTATTCACCGATTGCCTGGTTGCTACTTATCATTTTTATCATTCAATCAGGGTTAACATTCACCGATATATTATATAACAGGGAAACCAATCAGCAATTAGGAAGAGAACTTCAGGTGCTCTCCAAAGTTCTTTTTGCTGGTGACGAAGGTCTGTTGACCAAAATGCAACAGAACCTTTATTTATACATACCGTTGCTGACAATGGGATTGCTCAGCCGGGAGACCAGCAGCGGCTCTATCAAACTTCTGTTTTCCTCTCCGGTAAAAATCAGTGAGATCGTATTAGGGAAATTCATGGCAATGGTGTCGTATTGCTTTTTGCTGATTCTGGTGCTGATGGGCTTTTTAGTAGTCGCTAGTTTCTCCGTTGAAAACCTCGACATAAAATTCGTATTAGGAGGTATATTCGGATTATTTCTTCTGATATGCGCTTATTCGGCCATCGGTCTGTTCATGTCGTCATTAACCTCTTATCAGGTAGTGGCAGCCATCAGTACGCTGGGCGTTTTAGCTGCGTTGAATTTTGTGGGTGAAATTGGCCAAAGTCACGACTTTGTAAGAGATATAACCTACTGGCTTTCTATGTCGGGCCGCTCAGATAATTTTATCAATGGT
>DATCKB010000071.1:0-5551 GCA_036562505.1 Parasegetibacter sp.
TAATTTTCTCATGGTTGTTCTTTCTTATGTTAACAGTTAGAAAGTAAATCGCAATCCGAAGGTATACTGACGAGTTTGCGGATAGGTTCCGTCGTCGGTATTACCTCCAAAAAGACTGTAAGGATCATTACTTACCTCAGGATCTGGTCCGGGATATTTAGTGATGGTAAAAATGTTACTTCCTGAAACATATACCAATCCGGATTTCAATCCTGCTTTGCTAACCCAGGCAGTGGGTAAGGCATAGCTGATGTTTACAGACTTCAGCTTGATGTAAGATGCATCAAAGATATTTTGCGTACTTGCACCGGCACCCGGAGCCGTATTGGATTCTTTCAGATACAGAATAGGTCTGTCTGAATTCGGATCATCCTGGTAAGTAGGCAACAGTATTCTTGTGCTCTTGTTTGTCAATGTTGCCAATCCCAGCGAGCTGCTTTCATACAGATAAAGTATATTTCCGCCATAAGAATAACTGAAGTTAGCTATCAGACTAAACTGCTTGTAGTTCACGGTATGCGTCATACCTCCGAAGAATTTTGGATTGGATGAACCTATCACAGTTCTGTTGGTAATCTGAGGAGCTAATGTGTTACTACCATGTGCTTCTCCGGTAGTCTGATATCTTGGAGATCCAATACCAATCGTATTGCTCAACGGAGCAATTATTGTGTATATTAAACCATATGGGTTATTTACCGGATGGTAGATATAACTATCCAACTCCTCCTGAGTCTTAATAATACCCATGTAAATGGCTCCATAAAACTGGCCGACAGGCTGGCCGGGTATCAATGCGTAATTGCCCGCCATTTCTCCTACCCCTACCGGGTCTTCATGTCCTAATGAAAGGGCATTCGGAAGTACTCTGTTTATTTTTTCCAGTTTCGAGCGGTTTCCGGAGATATTCAATCCCATATTCCAGCTTACATTCTTACCCCTCACAATTTCTCCTCTCAGTTCTACTTCCCATCCTCTGTTCCGGATATCAGCCTTGTTCACGATTGCCTGAGAAAATCCTGAACTTTGAGCAACAGCATCAGCCATTAACAATCCTTCTGTGTATTTCTCATAAAGTCCGATTGCTGAACTGAGACGTCCATTCCAGAGTGAGATATCCAAACCGAGATCTTTCTGCAATGTGGACTCCCACTTGATACGGTCGTTACCAAGTTGTGAAGGTATCATAGCGTTGGTTCCTGCGTAAGCGGCCGGCGTGTACAAAGTATAGAACATATTGTTTCCGATATTCTGAGTACCGGTGTAACCCGCGCTTAATCTGAGTTTCAATTCATCCAGCCATGTAGCACTTCTCAGGAACGACTCTTCATTGATTCTCCAGGCGACACCGAATGAAGGGAAGTAACCTACCCTGTTTGCCTCCGGAAATTTGGAAGAAGCATCAGAACGACCGGTTATGGTCAGCAGATATCTTTCTTTAAGAGCATAATTCGCACGTAGATAGAAACTCAGCAAAGAGGCATATTCTTCACCTGCTGTGGGTTGAAGATAAACGGCAGCAGAAGATAACCCGTTCAGGAAGTCATCGTCAGGATAGGTTTGTCCGTTTGCTGCAAATCTTTTGGCTGAGGTTTTCTGCCATGAGGTTCCTGCAAGAACACTTATACGGTTATCGGGATTAAATTGTTTATCCCAGGATAAAGTATTCTCAAAGAACAAATCTCTGTTATGGCTTTGAGCCTGGCTTCCAACCCCTGTATTTCCGGGTACTGCACCCAGATTGGTATTTACATAAGGAGTAATGGATGGCTGGTAAGTAACCTGATGGCTGCCGTTATAGTTTATTGAAGCAGAGCTTCTGAATCTCAGACCATTGATGATATCATATTCCAAAGCCATACTTCCAAGAAACATATTATTTTCTGCGAAGTTGGTCGACTTCAACATGGCCAGCGGATTCCGGATTCCTGAAGAAGTTGAAGTGGATCCGGGGAATACCGCATCAGGAAACAGAGATAAGGTTCCGTCGGGATTATAGGGCTCAAATGTAGGCGGCGCAAGTAACGCAGCACCATATAAACCATTCGTAAGATTGTTCTCAGTAACACCTAAATTAAGATTGACAATCAATCTCATTTTTGAACCCAGTTCGTTGGTCAGGTTGATTTTTCCGGAAAATCGTGAAAAATCTGTACCCAGCAGGGTTCCTGTGCTTTTGTTATAGTTAAGCGACATGTAGTAACTTGAACCCGTACCGCCACCACGAATACTGATATCGGCGTTATGCGTTTCACCAACCCGGGTAACCAGATCAAGCCAGTTAATATCTGCCGTACCCAGTAATGAAGGATCATTCAGATAAGCTGTTGCTGCAGGATCTGCAGGAAGTGACTTTGCTGCGAGTCTTTCATTCAGGTTACGAGCACCTTTGAGCATGATTTCACGGTACTGCTGTGCATTTAGTACGCTTTCATTTTTCACAGTTGAGAGTCCGTAATAGTAGTTCGCTTCTAATAAAGGTTTCTCGTTTCTTCTTCCTTTCTTAGTAGTAATAATAATTACGCCGTTTGCAGCTCTCGAGCCATAGATCGCTGTTGCAGACGCATCCTTAAGAATGTCGATCGACTCGATATCATTGATATTCAGACCTGCCAGTGTGTTCAGGCCACGCCCGAAAGAAGAACCGATAGTCTGGTTTCTGCTTGGGTCCCGGCTCGAACCACCGATGGATTCGATTGGGTTGGTAATTTCAGCACCAGCGCCGATATATTGGTTGGAAATATTTACCTGAACACCATCGATAATATAGAGAGGATCATTTCCACCGATAAGTGAAGTACCACCGCGGATTCTGATTCTGGCCACACTGCCCGGCGATCCGTCAGAAGATGTTACCATTACACCGGAGGCCTTTCCGGCCAGTGCCTGGTCGATGGTAACCAAAGGAGTATTTTTGATTTCCTCCGCTTTTACAGAAGATACTGATCCGGTAAGATCCTTTCTCTTTGAAGAGCCATATCCCACCATTACCATCTCTTCCATGCTTTTTACCTCAGGGGTTAATACGATAACCAGATCTGAAGTTTGTGAACCGAGTTTCAGCGTCTTTTTAACGTAACCCACAAACGTAAATTCGAGCGTGGCATTCTGGTCAACATTATTCAGTACGAACACACCATTTTCATCAGTTTGTGTTCCGATCTGAGTTCCTTTTACAATAACAGAAACACCTTTCATCGGGTTATTATCCTGATCAACTACTTTACCCCTGACTGTAACAAAAGGAACAACCAGACCAGCATCGGCATCTACAGGCAAAGAAGTCAGCATATCCTGCTTTAGTGAAAGAACTATAGTGTTACCCTTGAATACATAATCGAGCGGCTGATCCTTGAGGATAAGCTCCATAAAACTTTCCAGTGGCATATCCTTCACTGATACGGATACTTCCTTTGCCAAAGCAAGATCACCTCTGTTCGCAAACAAAGAATAACCGGTTTGCTTTTTCACGGCAGTAAAAACCTCTTTCAGCGAAAGCTGTTTGCCACTAAGCGTTACCGTTTGTGAGAAGCCGGCAGCATTTACCTGCATTAGGGCAACGGTGAGAATTAAGATTGTAAGCTTCATCGCCAACAAAACTTTTCGGATAGACGGATCCTTCTTTCTTCGGAAGCCACCCATCAGGCTTGTTTTAGCCTGCATGTCAGCCTCCGTAATGCCGGGGACCCAATAAGCAGTTTTTTGCATAAATTGCATTGGTTTTGATTTGTGAATAAATGAGACACATCGTTTAATTCAGTCAAACCTCCGCCGAAAGCGCTCTCACCCGCTTTCGGCTTCGTTATTGAATGAACAATTATTTCGGTAGTACTATCAGCTTCCGGCCTTCGAGGCGAAACCTTACCCCTGTTATCTCCAGCGAAGCCAGCACATCTGTCAATTCCATAGAGCGCTGCATTTCGCCAAAAAAGTAAATATCCGGTATTCCTTTTTCATATTCGATTTCAATATTATACCACCGCGACAATTGCCGCATGATATCACTTACGTGAGCATCTTTAAAATTGAACAAACCATTCTTCCAGGCTATTGCCTTTTCTATATCAGCAGGTTGAGTTTGAATATCCGCAGCAGTACCCAGATCGAGAATGGCATTTCGGTTGATGAGTGCCTGATAACCCGGACGAAGCACCACTCCCGCGTAGTTTTTTCCTGATTTGTATGCATTGTTTTCAGCGGACATTACAGGCACATCTATTCCCTTGTCCTCCACTTTTACAGCAACGGATCCCTCAATCAGAGTGGTTACAATTTCCTTTTCGTCTTCAAATGCGTTGATATTGAAACTGGTTCCCAACACTTTTAATGAAACCTTATTATCAACTATCACGCGGAATGGTTGATTCACATTCTTAGCTACCTCAAAAAATGCTTCACCCGTAAGTTCTACCACACGCTCCGGTCCATCAAACACCGTAGGGAATTTTATACTACTGATTGAATTCAGCCAAACGTGTGTACCGTCAGGAAGAGTTAAATGAAACTGTCTTCCTCTTGCAGTGGACATCGTATTATAAACTGCAGTACTGCCTACCGGCTCGTACACCAGTATACCATTCTCAACCTTCACCGCACTTCCACCTTGCATATCGAGAGTTTTATTCTCAACAGTATCCAGTAAAACCTGTGTTCCGTCTGCCAGCGTAAGCAATGCTCCATTTTTCCCCGGCACTACTGTTTCAGCAATTGAGGGAACTTTGTGCTTAGTTTTGTATCCATCTTTGTTAAAAATAAAGTAGCCCCCTAAAAGGAGTACTGCCAGAAAAGCAGCTGCTACCCAGAGCCAGCGCCTTGCATCAGAAAGCTTTTTTACGTTTGTGGCATTCGCAGCAACACGTGATTCACCTTCCAGAATTTTGTTCAGCATAGTGGCTCCTGATTCGCGGGTGAAGCGAGCATCGGCCTGTTGCAACGAATTCCAGAAATCCATGACCGCCTTGTCCAGTTCCTTTCCCGGTTCTGGCTGGCTGAAATATTCATTGAGCCGGTTTATGTCTAGCTCAGATGCATCACCTTCAAGGTAACGTATAATAATATTCTTAATATCCGGAGGGGTCATGGCAATAGTTATACATTCATGACGAATTCTACTTTCAAAAAGTAGGTACTGCGAGAAAAATTTTTTAGACTACAACGAATAGAAGGAAAAATGCGGCAGACAGGCCGGCATCGGATTTAATCTGTTTGGTTATGGCAGCAATTGATAGCTGCAGATAATATTTTACTGTGGAAATAGAAATTCCCATAGTATTAGCAATTTCCTCCTGCTTCATTCTATGCCGCCTGCTTAACAGGTAAACCTTTTGTTGTTGCGGCGGAAGTTGGGCAACTGCCTTATCGAGTAGGGTAAAATAGTTTATTTCCTCCGCGTCCTCCCGTTCTAATGCTGATTCTGTAAGATACTGCTTAAGTTTTGCTTCCCTGTTAACGACTTTTCTCCAGGCATCTATTGCCATGTTTTTCGACATTACCCAAAGAAAGGCTTTTATATTTCCGACGTGTGGCAAGGTTTCTCTGCTCATCCATACTT
>DATCKB010000072.1:0-2041 GCA_036562505.1 Parasegetibacter sp.
GAAGTGAGCACTCAGGAATTATTAAAGACGGAGCGAAAATGGTAAATGCCGTTGCCAATTCCGTTGTTCCTAAAATCACCATAGTGGTAGGTAACTCGTTTGGGGCCGGCAACTATGCCATGTGTGGTAAAGCTTATGATCCGAGGTTTATTTATGCATGGCCTACTGCAAAAATTGCTGTAATGGGCGGAGAGCAGGCTGCAAAAACACTTTTGCAGATTCAGGTAGCTACCTTAAAGTCGCGCGGGGAAGAAATCAGCGCAGCTGATCAGGAAAAAATGCTGAATGAAATTAAAGCCCGGTACGAAGCTCAAACCAGTCCGTATTACGCTGCAGCACGACTTTGGGTGGATGGAATTATTGACCCGCTTGAAACCCGCACCGTTATTTCGGAGGGATTAAGTGCAGCGAATAATAATCCGGACATTCCCGAATTCAAAACCGGAGTCTTTCAGGTATAGGTGACCGTTATATTGGTGTATGGCAGACAACGAAATTATTATATATACCGATGGTTCGTCCAGGGGCAACCCCGGGCCGGGTGGATATGGCACTATTCTCATGTTCGGCGAAAAGAGAAAAGAACTTTCGAAGGGATACCGGAAAACCACTAACAACCGGATGGAACTGATGGCTGTTATTGCCGGACTTGAACAGCTGAAGCGAACTGATATCCCCGTGACCATTTACTCAGACAGCCAGTATGTGGTTAACGCCATTGAAAAAGGTTGGCTGAAAAAATGGATCGCAACCGATTTTAAAGGAGGGAAAAAAAATGCGGATCTCTGGCGGCAGTATTATAAACTGGCAGCTCCGCTAAAAATCCGGTTCAGATGGGTTAAAGGGCATGCAGACAATCCGTTTAACAACCGCTGTGATGAACTGGCTACGCAGGCCGCCGATGGTGGTAATCTGGCGGTCGATCTGGGTTATGAAGAACCCCCTCCCCCTTCTGCTACGACAAAGAATATTTTATTTTAACAATCAGTGCTTCTTATTATCTGCACTAAACTGATACATCTTCAATCAGAAATATATCAGTGTTATTTCCTGCTACAATAGAGAGAATATCGAACTGTACCCGTTTCCAGTGCCGATACTTATTCATAAATACTTCGGCTACGGTCATCATATGAATTATTTTCTGCCGGCTGACCGCCGCCTCAGGAAAGCCGAATACCGTATCCTGACGCGTTTTTACTTCCACTATATGCAATACACCTTCCTTTGAAGCTATAATGTCCACCTCCCATTTCCTGTACCGCCAGTTCCTGTGCAAAATCGAGTAGCCCCTCGCTTTCAGATATTCACAGGCCATAGATTCTCCTTTTTTTCCAAAATCATTGTGTACTGCCATAAATCAATCGCTATTTTTGCCGGGAGCTAAAATAGCCTGAGCATTTTATTAAATTAACCGTTATGTCCACGTCTCAACGAGTTTTTAAACTGGCAGGGAAAGTGCAGCATTATGCCTGGGGAGGAGAATCCTTCATCCCCGCACTGCTGAATATTTCAAATCAGGAAGGAAAGCCTTACGCCGAATACTGGATGGGGGCACATGATAATACACCTGCCGAATTGTTGTTAAATAACGGTAAGAAAATGCCTTTAAATACATTCATCGAACAACAACCCGCTGAAATACTGGGAGAAAAAACGGCAAACAGGTTCGGACGCCTCCCGTTTCTTTTTAAAGTTTTAGATGTGAAAGATATGCTTTCCATTCAGGTGCATCCCACAAAAAGGGAGGCAGAAAAAGGATTTGAGCGTGAAAATCTTGCCGGTATCCCCCTTAGCGCACCGCAAAGAAACTATAAAGACGATAATCATAAACCGGAAATCATGGTGGCATTGAGTGATTTTTGGCTCTTACATGGGTTTAAACATCAACCGGAAATAGAAAAAACACTGAATGAATTTCCTGCATTCCACCCACTGATCCCCGATTTTAAAAAGTATGGTTTTAAAGAGCTTTACCGGAAACTCATGAAACTACCGCAGCAGGAAATTGACCTATTGCTTGCTCCTCTTGCAGAAGAAA
>DATCKB010000079.1:0-3289 GCA_036562505.1 Parasegetibacter sp.
AAATATCTTCATTTTACCCACCATTTACTACTATAAACTAAATACTTTTTCCCAATTATTGATTGTTGTAAAATAAAAATACCGAAAGTTGCAAGTTAAAATTCCATAGTTTTGCAATTGGAAATTCCATAGTATTGCAAAAATCCATTGCAGGCATATCCCTAAAAATATATCCTTGTATCTGACCAAAGAATACAAGGGGGAAAGGAGTATGCTTACAATGGACACTATTAAGGATATCAGATTTCGCTTCTATGTGAAAGGCGAAAAGATTTCCCAAATAGCAAAAACACTGAATTTAGACTGGAAGACAGTGCAAAAGTATGTTGACATGAATAACTTTAATGAACCGTCTCCCAAGCCGGCTTCGGAGCAGCGCTTCTGCCCTAAGCTGGATCCCTACAAGCCAATGATTGACAAATGGCTGCAGGAGGATAAGCAGGCACCACGCAAGCAACGTCATACGGCTATGAGGGTATACAACCGCCTGAAGAAGGAATTCCCAGGGTTTAACTGTTCATACAGGACGGTCGCTTCCTACTATGCCCTGAAGCACAAAGAGATTTTTAGTGGTATGAAGTCTGGATTCCTTCCGCTGGAGCACAAACCAGGTGAAGCACAGGTGGATTTTGGTTCAGCGGACTTTTATGAGAATGGCACAAGAATATCCGGAAAATACCTGGAGGTATCCTTCCCATACAGCAACAAAGGCTATTTGCAGCTGTTCTATGGCGAAAACATGGAGTGCCTTCTGGAAGGCCTGGATGCGATTTTCAGGCATATCGGTGCCGTTCCCGATGAAATTTGGTTTGACAATGCGAAAACCATTGTTACAAAAGTAATCAAAGGAGGTGGCCGTGAGACCACCGAACGGTTCGACCGGTTCAGGGAACACTACCGTTTTCATGCTGTATTCATGAATCCCGGAGAAGGCCATGAAAAGGGGAATGTTGAAAACAAAGTTGGTTACCAACGGCGTAATTTCCTTGTTCCCATACCGCATTTCACTTCCCTTGCTGATTACAACCGACAGCTTCTGAACCTGTGTGAGGAGGATGCTGAAAGAGACCATTACCGCTACAATGAGACTATTGAGGAACGATTTACCGAAGATCGAAAGCATTGCCATCCTCTGCCTGAAATTGAGTTCGACTTAAGCGGAAAAATGAGCATAACCACCAACAACTGGGGAAAGTTTTATCTGAACAAAGGACTGCATGAGTACTCCGCCTCCCCGAAGCATGCAAATACGGCAGTAAACCTGAAACTTACATCCTCGCTTGTAATTGTGATGGATGAAAACTATAGGGAAATTGTCAGACACCGCCGTCTTTACGGGGACACCAAGCAACAGAGCATGGCCTGGCTTCCATACCTTAAACATCTTTCCATCCGTCCCCGTGCATTGAAGAACTCAGGCATCTATGATATGATGCCCCCTGCGATGAAACAGTTTCTACTGAACTGCTCCCATACGGAAACCGGAAAGGTTCTCAGGGTTCTGGCAGAGCTGACGGACAGAACAGGCTTCGACAGTGCGCTTCATACCGTTAACCAGGCACTTCTGTACGGCGCATCCGATGCAGACAGTCTTAAGAATCTTTACAGGCGCATTTATACGGATGTTCCGGAACTGCCTCCGATACCGCTTGGCTCAGAAATACCGGATGTTGGTCAGATGCCATCCAGTCTCATCTCCTATGACGCATTTCTGAAGAAGGGCGGTGTCTCAAGTGCTGGAAAATGAAATCACAGCCTGCTGCAAAAGATTGAAGCTCAGCCGTAACCTGGCCGATATGGCGCAAACAACGGAAGGCGGGTCTCATCAGGAATATTTATATAAATTGTTATCTGCAGAGCTGGCAAACCGAGAGAAGGTCCGTGTTTCAAAGCTGATCAACAGTGCCGGCTTCTACAGCATCAAAACATTTGATGGTTTTCGCTTTGATGAGATCACACTCCCTTCCGATCTTACACCGGAACGCTTGAAATCCCTTGATTTCATCCGTCAGAAGAAAAATATCATAATGTACGGCAGGACAGGCACCGGAAAAACCATGTTATCCACTGCACTTGGAGTGACTGCCTGCCAGAGAGGAATTCCCGTCAAATTCTATCGTACTGCAGCACTGGTTAACCAGCTCTCTGAAGCCAAGAGAGCGGGTACTCTGAGCATGCTGCTGAAAAAGCTGAATAAAGCCTCTCTCATCATTCTGGATGAATTTGGCTATGTCCCGTATGACCGCACCGGAGCCCAGCTGCTCTTTGATTTTCTATCGGAAATACACGAGCAAAAATCCGTTATACTGAACACGAATCTGGAGTTTTCACGATGGGTCAACGTACTCTATGATGAGCAGATGACTGCTGCTCTTGTGGGAAGGCTGTTGCATCATTGCTATCTTCTTCTGTTCCCGGGAGAGAACAATCGCCTGAGGGAGTCCAGCATCAACGATCTCTACCGCTCCATATCACCGGCTGATCAGGCGGAGGTTTAGATAACACTGCTTCATGCGCTCGGCAATTAACATCACAGTGCAAGCTGTATCACTTTTTAGCTGATGCCCCGATACGGAAGTTTCGAGGCCGGCAGCACAGCCAGGTTGGCGGTCTGCCATGCTATACTGGAACGAAGAGGGGCTGGGAAGATATCTGTATCACTTCCCCCTTCAGCCCCTCGGTGGCCTCTTCATAGCATGGCAGATGTGATAAGTCAAGAGCAGAAGCGCAGCGACTCTTGACTTATCTACAAGCCAACCGCTATATTGGATAATTGCTTGGTTAAAGGGGACAAACAGCTGTAACATATTGCATACACAACATGAGAATGAAGCCTGCATTGGATCTGCATTGTTCTAATTTATCAGTCACACAAGATTTTACTTGCAACTTTATGGAAAATGGAGTTGCAATACTATGGAAAAATTACTTGCAACTTTTTTCAAAAAGTACTTGCAAAAAACATACGTAGATGAGTATGGCATTGTCCATATTGATGCTATAGGTGTAAAGGCAACATATATGACAGTGAAAGCCCTTATACAAGCGGTTGAATATCTGGTGAGTAAAGGGTATAGGTTTAATTTGAGGCCATATTACGTTAAAGTAAACACAGCAGGAAATGATATACAGCCAATTAGTAAGACTGCCATTCGGTGGACTTTGATTGCTAAGGAAAAATAATTTAAATCTTGTATTTATAATCAAATTGTATTTATAATCAAAATATGGTAGGATAATACACACAGCCGAAGGTGTCACACTTCTACTATACTGCACAACGCAGAGG
>DATCKB010000093.1:0-5235 GCA_036562505.1 Parasegetibacter sp.
CAGGCCATGAATGGAAAAAGAATTGCCACTCAGAAAAGCTTGTTCCCGGCTACCTTTCAAATGTCTCCGGCCGACGCTGCATTACTTGAAGATCTACGGGGAGATCTTGAGATACTGGGATTTGAAGTGGAACCTTTCGGAAAGGACAGTTTTGTTGTTCATGGAACGCCCGCTGATCTGGGATCAGGCAATGAGCAACAGACTATTGAACAATTGCTGGAACAGTTTAAACATTTCAGCAGTGAATTTAAATTCAGCAAACGTGAAAAATTGCTTCGATCGCTGGCAATGCAGCAAGCTGTTAAAGCCGGCCAGCACCTGAGTCAGGCAGAAATGAAAAATCTGGTAAACGATCTGTTCAATTGCGGGCAGCCTAATGTAAGTCCGGCAGGAAATCCCATCTATATTGAATTTAAAAAGGATTATCTCACCAGAGCTTTCGGAAAATAATCAGAATGATTTTGCCCGGTTCACCCTTCCTTTGCTATTCAACGATAGGAGGGTAATTCGACTTTGAATCCACCGGACAACGAAATTAAAGGGGGCAGAGTAAACTTACGCGTAGCAATCAAACTTTTCTAACTCCTTTCCTGAGCCCTTAACCAGCGTTCGGGAATATCATTATTCCGCGCAATCAGGTAATCGTTGTACGAACAGGGAATAAATGTTTCATCGGGAAGTTTCATCCACCAACGCCCTGTTTTCTTACTTTGGAGGAAGGTTGTTTCCACTTCAGTAAATGCAAGGTGAAATTCGTTGAAATATTCGCGATCCGACAAACGAGCTTCAGTCAGCGATTTATATCTTCCATCTATAAAATACCAGATCATCTGGGCTATCTGCAGTGCTGTTAATTCTCCGATATCCTGCTTCGTATCATAACCGTAGATTCCCAATGTATTTACGAAGCTGCTTAATCCGGCATATTTCATTAATGTACAGGCTTCCTCACCGTTCAGGCCATTCGGACTAACCCGGTTTGCAGGTGCAAAAGCATTAGCTATTGCTGCAATGTCGAAACTTATCATACTTGAATTTCTGATCACCGGCTCCATTTCTTCAATGTCTTCCTTTACCCTTCCGACCCGGAAACAATCAAACCGAAGTTTATCCATTGTTTCCAGCATATGAGGATGAACGAAATAACTCTGGAAAGCTATGTGATTATAATGTTTCAGATAGTTCGGTTCGGTAGTCAGCATTTCCATCAGAAAATTATCCGCTCTCAATACAGAATCGATATTCAGATCTATTCTGGAATCAACACAAACAGCATCAATGTATTTTTTATCCAGACTGTAGCACTGGTATTGTGCCAGAGAAAGGTCGTGAGTGCCCCCGATTATAATAACTGTTTTACCGGCGTTAATCAGTTCATGAGTAACCGTCCTTAACGCTGCATAGCTATCGTTGAGTGTAGCTCCGGTTTTAACATTCCCCAAATCGGCTATTTTAATTTCGGTATGCCAGTAAAATAGCTTATAAAAAGCTTTTCTTACGGCGTTCGGACTATCATTATCGGCGGTTTTGTAGCCAGCGCCTCTCGTTTCAGCACATCCAAGTAAAACAACCGGATATTCTTCAATGTCTGGCAGCTCCTCGTGATATACCGTTATGCTTTTTCCTATCTGTCCGTTCAAATAACCCTCATCCTCTGAAATCTGATGTGGATTAACAGGTTCCAGAAAATCAGCCAGGTTAAAGATTGCATCCATTATTTAACATTTGGGGCAAACCTAATATTTTACCTTTATAATCCCGCCGGCCGGGTTTGTTTTTTCTTAACTTCTTCTCTCTGCACTATCTTTGCCACATGGAGCAATTGGAAAAACAGATAGCCGCATACAGAGACGAGATAGCCGCTATGACAGTTTATAATGCCGCAGCTTTGGAAGAATACCGGATTCGTTTTCTCGGAACAAAAGGTATTTTGAAATCACTTTTCGGGGAAATGAAAAATATTCCCGCCGATCAGAAAAAAGCATTTGGCGCCCTGCTTAATGATTTTAAGCAGTTTGCAGAAGGGCAATATGAAATCTGGAAAAATACAACGGAAGGAACTGAAGTAAAAGGTGAATCGTTCGACTTTTCCCTTCCGGGTGATGATATTCCCGTTGGCTCCAGACACCCGATTAGTTTAGTCAGAAATCAGATTATTTCAATATTTCAAAGGCTGGGATTTTCAGTAGCAGAAGGCCCGGAGATAGAAGACGACTGGCATAATTTCACTGCACTGAATCTTCCCGAAAATCACCCTGCACGCGATATGCAGGACACGTTCTACATTTCTGAACCTACCGGAAGCGGAGCTGACTGGTTGCTGCGCACGCACACATCCAGTGTACAGGTAAGAGAAATGGAAAAAGGTGAGCTGCCTATCAGGATTATTTGTCCGGGTAGAGTTTACCGTAACGAAACCATCAGCGCCAGAGCGCATTGTTTCTTCCACCAGGTAGAAGGATTATATATAGCAGAAAATGTATCGTTTGCTGATCTCAAGCAAACGCTTTATTTCTTTGTTCAGGAAATGTTCGGCAGTTCCGGTAAGGAAGTGAAAGTACGCTTCCGTCCGTCATATTTCCCCTTCACTGAACCAAGTGCAGAGATGGACATCAGTTGCATGCTTTGCGAGGGAGAAGGATGCAATGTTTGTAAACATACCGGTTGGGTTGAAATACTTGGTTGCGGTATGGTTCATCCCAAAGTGCTGGAAAACTGTGGTATAGATTCCAATAAATACACAGGCTTCGCCTTCGGTATGGGCATTGAAAGAATTACCATGCTGAAATATCAGATTAAAGACCTCCGCCTGTTCAGCGAAAATGATATCCGGTTCTTAAAACAGTTTACCACCGGGGTATAGTATGCAGTTCAGCGATGAATATTATATGCAGCAAGCCTTAAAGGAGGCCATGCTGGCGTACGAGGCCGGTGAAGTTCCCGTGGGTGCTGTGGTGGTCCTGAACGGAAAGATTATCTCACGCGGACATAACCAGGTGGAAACATTAAATGATTCAACTGCTCACGCTGAAATCATTGCACTCACTTCTGCCTTTAACTATCTGGGAAGTAAATATATTCCGGATGCTACATTATACGTAACGGTTGAACCTTGCTTAATGTGCGCGGGTGCTCTTTATTGGAGCAAGTTACAAACTATTGTTTGGGGTACAGATGATGAAAAGAACGGACATCAGCGAATCACATCCTCCAACTGGCCCTTTCATCCGAAAGCAATCATACGTACCGGAGTGCTGGCTGACGAATGTGCCCAGTTAATGAAAGATTTTTTCAGAGAAAGAAGGAGATAAAGAACGATAGCGTGGTTTGCCAGCAAAAAATCCCTGGTGATTTACAATTATTGTCTTTGAATTGAAAGAAATCAGCTTCATTTAAACTTTTCTTCCCCAATTGTGTTTCATATATGTAAAGTCTGACGAGCCAACAGACTAAGCTCTCCGCTGTCCTTGAAAAGCCTTATTTTTGCTGTCCACGAGTTTATTTGGAATAAACCTATTGTATAACATTAAATTCATTCGATTATGGCATTTTCATTACCACCCCTACCATATGCACATGAAGCATTAGAACCACATATCGACGCAACTACTATGCAGATTCACCACGGCAAACACCATCAGGCTTATGTCGATAATCTGAACAAAGCTGTTGCAGGAACCGAACATGAGAACAAATCGTTGGAAGAACTGGTAGCTAATGCCGGTGCTATCAGTCCGGCTGTTAGAAATAACGGAGGTGGTCACTGGAACCATACCTTCTTCTGGGAAAGTCTTACACCTCAGGCCGGAGGTACTCCTTCAGGGAAATTGGCTGATGCTATCAATGCAGCCTTCGGATCACTTGAAGGCTTAAAAGAGAAAATGAATAATGCCGGTATGACACGCTTCGGTAGCGGTTGGGCATGGCTGATAGTAAAAGACGGAAAACTGGAAGTGAGCTCTACGCCAAATCAGGATAATCCGTTAATGGATGTTGCTGAGATCAAAGGAACTCCGATTTTAGGTGTTGACGTATGGGAACATGCCTATTATCTGAAATATCAGAATAAAAGAGCAGATTATCTCAATGCATTCTGGAACGTGGTAAACTGGAACAAGGTTGCTGAGAGATTTGAAAACGCGAAGTAATCTGGTAATATACTGATTATTGTAATTTATACAGGCCGTATCATTTGATACGGCTTTTTTATTTACGGAACCGGGTCATGCCCGTGTCCGCCCCAGGGGTGACACCGCGAGATTCTTTTTATTGTGAGCCAGAATCCTTTTACCGGGCCGTATTTTCTGAATGCTTCCAGTCCGTATTGTGAGCAGGTAGGGGTATATCGGCAACTTGGTCCCAGCCATGGAGAAATCGCATACTGATAAAACTTAATCAGCATGATAAAAGGCCAGCTGGTGATTTTGATTAACCAATTTCGCATATACTGATCCGCTTAGCAGCGGCTTGGTTTTGTTTCTGATAAAAAAGTGAATTCATATCCCCGTGGCGGGAAGGTCAAGCTTTTCGCTGATCTTAGAAGGTATTAGTTCTAATTTATCCTTCACTGACTGAAATTCGGGTAATTCTCTGTGAGTATAGAGAAAAAATACCTGAAGCTGACCATTGCCGCCTTTCGCTTTGGCTATTTCAGTGAATTTTGGTTTAGTTAATCGAAAAGCCTCCCGCGTAATCCGTTTTATTTTGTTTCTGTCTACTGCTTTTTTAAAGTACTTTTTTCCTACTCCTGCACCCATCAAAACAGGATAAAAATCATTTTCCCTTACCTCTGTATTGTAAACGAAATACACGCGAAAAGGGAATACCACTATTGATTTCCCTTTTTTGAAGAGAAACTCAAGTTGTTTCCGGCTTTTCAGCCTTTCATTTTTTCCTAATGTGAGTTTTGTTGAAATAAATAAGAAATTACATATAACAAAATAGCCCCGCATCGGTCGGATGCGAGGCCAAAAATATTAAATCGCTGTATAATCGCTTACTTTCTTCTTCTTTCGTCTGACACTGTCAGCTTCTTGCGGCCTTTCAAACGACGGGCAGCCAATACTTTACGTCCGTTTGCGGTCTGCATACGCTTACGAAAACCATGTACAGATCTCCGGCGACGGTTATGTGGTTGAAATGTCCTTTTCATCCTTTAACAATTTTAAGTTTTTCAAAAATTACCTGTGGAGAAACAGGTGATTCTTCCTGGCAATGCACACCGGCCACCATGCC
>DATCKB010000095.1:0-8440 GCA_036562505.1 Parasegetibacter sp.
CCTCTGACCTGATTCCCGGGGGTAGTGCGTATTCACCATAATCATGGTTACCGAGAACGGAATAAACCCCTAGGGGTGCTTCCAGAGTTCTGAATACGGGCAATAAATGGTCCATTTCCCGGGCATGATCGTTAACCAGATCGCCGGTAAAAAGAATTATATCAGCCTTTTCGTTCATGATCTTTTCTACTCCCTTCTGCACAGCATGTTTGTCCATCAGACTACCCACATGAATATCCGAAATATGCATGATGCGAAGTCCCTTAAAAGCAGAGGGAAGATTCGGGAAGCTGAGTTTAATCCGTTCAATGCGATAGCGGTATTTGTTGCGGAAGCCGAATATCAGGCTGGAAAACAGCGTACCTCCCAGGCCCATTCCTACCCAGCTGAGGAAAACCGACCGGGAAATTCCTTCTGGTTTATTACTAATATCTACCGAGGGATTACTGAATAATTTACCCACTACCCACATAGCGCCCCGCCTGGCATCGTCAGCAGCAAAAAACAATACCGCTACCAGCTTGGCGAAAAACAACCCTACCATAATAGCAAAGAAATAGGTACGAATCTGTTTTGGCCAGGTATCGTAGTTTACAAAAGGGATTAGAACCATAAAAGCGAGTGCACTTACTGAGACAAGCCAATAAACCGCATGAATTATTGTTCTTGTTCTGTCCTGAGCCTCACTTGTTAAAAACCTTAAAACCTGAAATACGTAGAGGTCTAATAATATCATTACCCCCACAATTATCCACCAAGCACCGCTGTTTCTCATTTAAATGTTATCTTTTGTTCAAATAATCCCGGTTCCTAATCGAAGTTCCGCAGAATAAACAGTGGAGCCTCATATTTGTTCCCTGAATATTAGCTGCGATAATGTATTTTTGAAAATAAGGGGATAAAAATAGGCAATAACAGAGAAAATAATAATATATGGAGCTTACTTATTACGGTCAGTCCTGTTTTCTAGTGAAACTGATGGGGAAAAAGATTCTGTTTGACCCATTCATCACACCCAATGAACTGGCAAAACACATTGATATTACAACAATTCAAGCCGACTATATTTTTGTTAGTCACGGGCATGGAGATCATATTGCAGATTGTGCGGCTATTGCCCTGAATACAGGTGCTAAGGTTGTTGCAAGTTTTGAAATTCACACCTGGCTTAACGATCAGGGAGTAACAAATACGCACCCGATGAATACGGGCGGGAAATGGAAATTCGAGTTCGGTGAAGTGAAGGCAGTGGTAGCTCAGCACTCAAGCGGGTTACCTGATGGCAGTTACGGAGGAAACCCTATGGGTTTTGTTTTCAAAACGGATGAAAAGAACTTTTACTATAGTGGTGATACAGCACTTACTCTCGACATGCACTTAGTACCTAAGTGGGTTCAACCGGATTTTGCCGTGCTTCCGATTGGCGATAATTTCACCATGGGAGCAGACGACGCTATTGAAGCTGCAAAAATCGTGGGTGTGAAAGACGTGGTCGGAGTTCATTACGACACGTTCGGATATATTAAAATTAACCACCAATTATCAAAAGATTTGTTTCAAAATGCCGGTATCAACTTACATTTGCCAGCTATTGGATCAACTATCAACATCTAAAAGATACCCTTAAGAATGGCCCGAATTATTGGCGTTGCAAATCAAAAAGGAGGAGTTGGAAAAACAACAACTGCTATCAATCTGGCAGCCAGCTTTGCCGTGTTGGAATTTAAAACTCTGCTGGTAGATGCTGATCCTCAGGCAAACAGCACAACCGGAGTAGGTTTTGACCTGCACAATATTACGAGCAGCTTATATGATTGCATGGTTAATGACACTCCTGCCAGAGATGTAATTCTTAAAACGGAAATTCCTTTCCTTGATCTTATCCCGTCACATATTGATTTGGTGGGTGCTGAAATTGAAATGATCAACTACCCCAACCGGGAAATGGTCTTGCAACAGGCTTTAAACAGCATAAAAGATGATTACGACTTTATTGTGATCGACTGCTCTCCATCTCTCGGATTAATTACTGTGAATGCCCTGACAGCATCCGATTCTGTGATAGTTCCCGTTCAGTGTGAATTCTTTGCGCTGGAAGGATTAGGTAAATTACTCAACACTATTAAGATTGTCCAGAATCGCCTGAACCCCTCTCTGGCTATCGAAGGTATTCTCATGACTATGTACGACGGTCGTTTAAGACTGTGTAACCAGGTGGTCAGCGAAGTGAGAAGGCATTTTGATGATATGGTATTTAATACTATCATTCACAGAAATACCCGTTTAAGTGAAGCTCCCAGCTTCGGCAAACCGGTAATTTTATACGATGCTGACAGCAAAGGTTCTATGAATTATCTCAATTTAGCCAAAGAAGTATTGCAGAAAAATAATCTTACTAAAATAAATCAGGAAGACAGAATCTTAACAATCGAGAACGATGACCACACCCAATAAAAAAGAAGCTCTGGGAAAAGGGATCAGATCCCTGTTGCAGAATATTGATGCAGATCTGAAAACCACCACCGGAAACCTTAAAAGTACGGTAGTTGATGCGGCAACAGGAATAGTGCGTATTCCACTTTCGTCGATAGAAGCTAACCCCAAAAACCCCAGACATGATTTTGAGGAGCAGGCATTGAAAGAACTCGCTTCTTCAATTAAAATGCACGATGTTATCCAACCGGTTACTGTATCGAAAATGCCGGATGGAAAATATCGTTTAATTGCGGGAGAAAGAAGATTTCGCGCAGCCAAATTAGCTGGTTTAAAAGATATCCCTGCATATATTCGTCAGGCAAATGATCAGCAGTTGCTGGAACTGGCTTTGCTCGAAAATCTGCAGCGTGAAAACCTGAACGCCATAGAAATCGGCCTGAGCTACAAACGAATGATGGATGAGTTGAGTTTTACGCAGGAGCAGGTAGCTGAAAGAATGGGAAAAGACAGAACTACCGTTACCAATTACATCCGTTTACTTAAACTTCCACCAGATATACAGGTTGCCGTCAGAAGCGGAGAGATCACGATGGGGCACGCAAAAGCTCTTATCAATGTAGATACGGTAGATCAGCAACTCTATCTCTTTAAAGAAATTAAGGAAAAGGGCCTGTCTGTTCGCCAGACAGAGGAACTGGTCAGGAAGATGTACAGGCAGGGGGACAAAGCTAAAAGCTCAGGACAGTCTGATAAAAGCTCCCTTCCTCCGGCATTTAAGAAAATTGAAGACAGTCTGGCTTCGCACTATAGTACCCGGGTGAAACTTAATCATAATAAAAAAGGACACGGCACCATATCCATAGAATACTATTCTATACAGGAACTCAATAAGATTCTCGAGCAAATGAATGTAAATGTCAATTAAGGTCCCGAATGCGGTATATCCTTTTGTTATACTTTAGCCTGCTTTGTGTTCCCGCTCTGGCATCTGATACCATTCCACCGATTGACAGTGATTCAATTCCGGTAATTGTATCAGATAGTGTAAAAACCAGGCGAACTATTATTCCGCGTGTGGCCACTATCCGTTCGGCCATCATTCCGGGATGGGGACAGATATACAACCGGAAGTACTGGAAACTGCCGCTTGTGTACGGAGCTTTGGGCACTACCGCATGGGTGTTCAGAGAAAACGTGGTAACCTACCGAGACCTGCGGGATGCTTACCGCAACAGGCTTGATGGGGACCCATCGAATGATCACCTCATAAATCCTGATTTTGTGGTTTTGAGTAATGAAAGCATTCGTTATAACCGAGATCAGTTCCGGAGAAATGTTGATTATAGCGTACTTGTATTCATCGTATTCTGGGGATTAAATATTGTAGATGCTACCGTGGATGCACACCTGAGTAGCTTCGATGTAAGCCAGGATATTTCCCTTAAAATAAAACCAGGTTACAGCCCGATGGCAAATACTACCGGAATCAGTCTGGTAATGGATCTGGGAAAAGTTAACAATTCGTCAAGCAGACGTTAAATATCTGCTTAAATACAAAACAGTCGTCAGAATACTTTGTCTGTATTTGTCAGGTGTACTAAATTAGAAACCAGAATGAAATAAGTTTTACCAATGAAAATAGCGTTGATCGGGTACGGAAAAATGGGTCAGGCCATCGAAAAGATCGCTTTGGAACGTGGCCACGAAATCGTACTCAGAATTTCAATTGAAAACCTTGAAGATAATACCATCGAAAACATCCGGAAAGCGGATGTAGCTATCGAGTTTACCGGTCCGGATAGCGCGTTCGAAAATGTAACAAAATGCCTGAAAGCAGGTGTGCCTGTTGTGTGCGGTTCTACGGGCTGGCTTCACCGTTATGAGGAGGCAAAGCAGCTTTGTTCAGAATTAAACGGCACCCTGTTGTATGCCAGTAATTTCAGTGTGGGAGTGAATCTGTTTTTTGAATTGAACAAAAAGCTGGCATCTCTTATGGCCCCTCATAAAAACTATGAAGTAAGTCTGGAAGAAATTCACCATACACAAAAGAAAGATGCACCCAGCGGCACTGCAATCACACTTGCCGAACAAATACTTGAACAGATTCCGTCAAAAAAAACCTGGGTAAATCACATAAGCGACAACCCTGAGGAATTGGAGATTATAAGTGAGAGAATTGATCCGGCTCCCGGCACGCACAAAATCAAATACAGTTCATCGATTGACGACATAGAAATTATTCATACTGCGCATAACCGTACCGGTTTTGCTACCGGAGCTGTGTTGGCCGCAGAATATATTGCGGGTAAGCACGGGATATTCAGTATGAAAGAAGTGCTTGGATTATAACCTTAAATTTTGTTAATGCAAGGGAAATATGGTTAAGTGAGGAGGGAATATCTCATTAATAAACTGATGTTTTTAACTCTTGATAAACTCATGGCGGCTCCTTCTGCAGGTTGGAATATCATAATATCCCGAATTAATCTGTGGGCTTTCCTGGTCGTATTGATCTTTGCAGAAATTCCCGTTTACAGTCAGACTTCCAACTCAGATACACTCCTGCAGAAAGGTATCGATCTGTATAATTCAGGACAGTACGAGAAGGCTATCGAACACTTCGAACTCAGCCTGTCCGGAGCTCAGCAGAAAAACGACAGGTACAGCTTGGCAGCCATATACAATAACCTTGGTAATGCCTATTCGCAAACAGGAAAAATTGTCCAGGCTCTCGAAAATTATCAGAAGTCCGTTTTAATTGCGGAAGAAATCAAAGACACTACCCGTCTGGCCAGAGTGTTGAATAACATGGGTGCACTCCATGAAAGTCTGAAAGATTTTCCTCAGGCACTGGCTCACTACAACAGGGCCGAGGATCTCGCGCGAACCAGAAAAGATTCTTCAATTCTTGCAGACTGTGCCAATAACAAGGGTATCATTTTCGAACAGCAACAGAAGTATAAAGAAGCACTGGCCGCCTACTCTACCGCTTTGAAGATATACGAAAAAAAGGGACTGACTGATCGTATTGCACTTACCTTGAACAATATCGGGATTGTACATAAATTTCTGGGGAACTACAGTGAAGCGATTGCGAGTTATAACCGGTCGGCTGCACTGGCCGAAGAAATCGGAGATCAGTATTTTGTTGCGGCCAACTATATAAATATGGGCAATGTGTACCGGCTGCAGAATCAGATGGCAAAAGCGGTGAACCTTCATCAGAAAGCACTTGAACTAGGAAAGGAAATAAGTGCCGCGAATATCATATTTGAGTCGTACGGCAGTCTGGCAGAAGATTATGCCGTTTCCGGTAATTTTAAAAAGGCGTATGAGCTTCACCGGAAGTATAAAGAAGTTACCGACAGCTTTATCAACGAAGAAAGGACCCGTCAGCTTGCAGAAATGCAAACTCGTTTTGAGACAGCACAAAAAGAGCAGCAAATTGATCTCCTGAGTAAGGAAAATACCATTCACAAACTCACTATATCAAGGAGAAACAATATCATACTATTTATTGCCGGTGCTTTTATTTTAACGGTTTTGCTGGGATTCCTCTTCTATAATCGTTATAAGTTACAGCAAAGGGCAAAACTGCAGCAGGCTATCATAAAACAGCAGGATCTGGCTACGAAAGCCATTATTGAAGCTGAAGAAAATGAACGCAAGAGGATAGCAAGTGATTTACACGACGGGGTAGGCCAAATGATGAGCGCAGTAAGGATGAACCTCTCTGCCATGGAGCAGCATCTTACCTTCCGGTCTGACGAACAGCGGGCCAAATATGAAAAAGTGGTAGCACTCGTAGATGAAAGTTGTCGTGAGGTCAGGGCTGTATCTCATAATATGATGCCTAATGCGCTGCTGAAATCCGGCCTTGCCTCTGCAGTACGTGAATTTATTGAAAAGATTGACCATTCCGTCTTAAAAGTGGATTTGTACAGTGAAGGCCTGAATGAGAGAATCGACAGTAATATAGAAACTGTACTGTACAGAGTGATTCAGGAATGTGTGAATAATGTAATCAAACATTCGGGAGCTAATCACCTCGACATATCGCTGGTACGGGATGAGCACGGCATCAGCGCTACTATTGAGGATAATGGAAAAGGATTTGATATTACCGATGCGGGCAAATTTGAGGGTATAGGTATGAAGAACATCAGAAGCCGGGTTGAGTACCTCAAAGGAACTGTTGAATTTGATTCCCGCCCGGGTAACGGAACTCTGATTGCTATACATGTCCCGATTAAGTAAAAAATTCCGCTATATTGCGCTAATAAAAGCCAAACCTTTTAAGAATGCCGAATAAGATCAGACTTGCTATTGTTGACGATCATCAGATTGTAATTGATGGGCTCATCGCGCTTCTTGAAGGTGAACCTCAGTTTGAAATAGTGCTGACTTCTAACCACCCCACTCAAATAATTTCTGAGCTGGAAGACTACCCGGTGGATGTATTGCTTACCGATATTATGATGCCTGAAATGGATGGTCGGGAACTGTCGATTGCATTAAGAAAAAAATTTCCGGACCTGAAAATTCTTGCGCTTTCAATGAACGGTGAAGGAAAAGTGGTGAATGATTTGATTAACGATGCTGACATTTCAGGTTATGTATTGAAAAACATTGGTAAAAAAGAACTGGTAAAAGCTCTGGAAAAAATTGCTTCCGGCGGAATTTATTTCAGCGAGGAAGTATTAAAGGAAATGACAAGAGCCAGTTCAGTAAAGAAAGAATCCGATGATGCGCACCTGACGAGCCGCGAAATAGAGATTATCCGGCTGATTGAGAAAGAATACAGCAATAAAATGATTGCTGAAACTCTGTTCATCAGCGAAAGAACAGTTGAAACACACCGAAAGAATATATTCAGAAAAACTAATACAGGTAGTGTAATCGGACTCATTAAATACGCTTACGAACACGATCTGATTAAACGGTAAGGCATAAATTTTGCCACTGATATTATATGCTTGAATCCATTGAAATCATAATTAGGGGAAAAGTACAGGGAGTATTCTACCGGGCCACAGCAAATCAGGTTGCTGCACGGATTGGTATTACAGGCATTACCAGAAACCAGCCTGATGGCACCGTTTACATTATAGCCACCGGAACAACTGAGCAGTTGGAGGAATTTAAAGACTGGTGCTGGGAAGGTTCACCCGACGCTGTTGTATCACATGTTGAAGTCAGAAAGATTCCCCTCCAGCAATTCTCCGATTTTAGAACGATTCGTTGAATTTCTCTGATCAGTCTTTTTGAGCTTTGAGATTTGCAAGCATATCTTCTGTCATTCTTTCCAGGTCAAATTCAGGCTTCCAACCCCAATCGTTACGCGCAACTGAATCGTCAATACTCTGAGGCCAGCTATCAGCAATCTGCTGACGATAATCAGGCTGGTAAGCCATCTCAAAATCAGGAATATGTTTAGTGATGGAAGCTGCTATCTCCCTGGGTGAGAAGCTGATTGCTGCAACATTGTAGGAGGTTCTTACAGAAATCCGGTTCATCGGCGCTTCCATAAGCTCAATTGTTGCCCGGATGGCATCCGGCATATACATCATCGGTAAATAGGTATCCTCTTTCAGGAAGGAAGTGTATTTATTTTGCGCCAGTGCCTCATGGTAAATTTCCACTGCGTAATCGGTAGTACCTCCTCCGGGTGCAGATTTGTAACTGATTAAACCGGGATAACGCAGACTTCTAACGTCTACGCCAAAACGCTGAAAATAATAGTTACACCAGAATTCCCCGGCGTATTTACTGATTCCATAGACTGTCGTTGGTTCGATTATTGTCTGCTGCGGACAGTCTTTTTTCGGTGAAGTCGGACCAAATACAGCAATACTACTTGGCCAGTAGACTTTATGCAGCTTCTCTTCTTTAGCGATATCCAGAACATTCAGCAGGCTCTGCATGTTTAACGACCATGCCAGATTAGGATTTTTTTCGCCGGCTGCAGACAGAATAGCGGCTAAAAGATAAATCTGTGTAATAT
>DATCKB010000108.1:0-3081 GCA_036562505.1 Parasegetibacter sp.
GAGTAGGAGTTGATTCCGATGGAAATATATATGTTGCTGATTTTAGCGATCATGCGATACGGAAGGTAGATATAACAACGGGGATTATCACTACTGTTGCGGGTACCCTTAGATCATCCTGCGCAAGTGGAACATGCGGTGATGGTGGTCTTGCTACCGATGCGCTCTTAAACAGTCCGACTTCTGTACGATTCGATGCCGCTGGTAACATGTATATTGCCGACTACGGCAACCATGTTGTACGTAAAGTAGATAAGATAACGGGTATTATTACTACAGTTGCGGGCACAATGAAATCCAGCTGTTCCACAGCTCCCTGTGGTGATGGCGGACTTGCTACCAGTGCAAACCTGAATGGTCCTTCGGGTATCGCACTCAGCACCGATGGCAAACTTTATATTGTAGAATACGGCAATCATGCAGTAAGAATGGTTAACCTGGGCACGGGTATTATTTCTACTGCGGCTGGAACGCAGAGGTCAAGCTGCACAACTTCACCATGTGGCGACGGAGGGATTGCAACTTCCGCCAGATTGAGCAGCCCATTTGGTTTAACACTTGATCATAACAATAATATATTTATAGCAGATGCATCTAATGCGGCGATCAGAAAGGTTGATGTAACAACCGGGTTGATTTCAACGGTGGCAGGAATTATAAGAAGTTCCTGTAGTGTGGTGCCTTGTGGAAATGGGGGTGATGCAACGAGTGCTCAACTATCCAACCCTTTTGGTGTTGCATTTAATTCAGTGGGAGATTTATTTATAGTGGAATATTCCAATCAGGCGGTCAGGAAAGTAAGTATGGGTGTACTTCCGGTGACCATGTCTCAGATACTGGCTTATGCAAACAACGGTGTAGCTAATCTGCAGTGGAAAGCACTGAATCAATCTGGCGTTGCCCGTTATGAGATTGAAAGAAGTGCGGACGGTTATACTTTCAAAAAAGCAGGCGAACTGGCGGCCAAATCAGAAGGATTGATGGAGTTGAATTACTGGTGGGCCGACCCTAGTCCGGATTTCGGAAATAATTTCTACCGCATCAAATCGATAGATCTCGATGGAAGTTATGGATATAGTGAGACGGTTAAGGTGAATGTGAATCAAAAGCCCGGAGAAATACGGGTGTTTCCCAACCCCGTTACCGATGGTATTATGCAGTTGCAGATCAACAGCAGCCAGTTAAATAACTGGGAAGTTGCTCTATTTGACACCAGAGGGCAAAAAATACACGCACAGCAATTTACCACCCAGCCCGGGATGTTAACAAAGGAGATTAAGTTACCATCAAAAATCCCCGCCGGAACCTATTTTCTTCACATTATCAGCGGTAACCGAACCCTGAGAGTGGAAAAAGTTTTTTTGAAGAGCAATCTGTAGGCGAATTCGTGAAGCAATAAGATTTTTGAGCCACGTACTTTGTGCGTGGCTTTTTTTGGGGTTTTCTTTTGGTGTTGTTCCGGGACGAGTCAATATCCCTTTTTATCGTTAAATTGGATAAATTGTAGTTTACTTTTGAAACCCATAAAATAAGGAAATATTTACTTTTTGAATTAAATGCTTAACTACTAATACTCCGATTCAATCCCGGACTTTATCCAAAAATTACCGGAAACAATAATTGGCGAAATATCGATAAATGGAAGATTAGGACATAACAACATGGAATTGTATGCCTGGGAAATCCAAATAAACCTTTTAAAAGAGGTTTTGAAGTCGTATGTCGGTTATTTGTTTTTTGAATTTTCGATTCCTCGCATGGGCAAACGCGCGGACTGTATTTTAATAATCAAACACGTTGTGTTTGTGATTGAATTTAAGGTAGGAGAGAAACAATTTATCTCTGCTGATAGTGATCAGGTTTGGGATTATGCCTTAGACTTGAAAAACTTTCATAAGCCAAGCCACGATGTTCTGATGGTCCCCATTCTTGTTGCTACTGAAGGGAATTCATTACCCCCCGAAATACGGACCTCAAGTCACAATGACAAGTTAGTGTACCCTATAAAAGCTAACAGGAGAAACCTAGGTATAGCAATTCAAGAAGTTTTTAACCATTTTCTGAGCGGAGCGTTAATTAACGTTGAAGATTTTTTACGAGGTAGCTATTCTCCAACACCAACAATTGTGGAAGCGGCCATTGGGTTATTTAATAGCCACAGCGTTGCCGAAATTACACGAAGTGATGCAGATGCAGCACATTTAGCAAATACATCAGAGTATATATCTGAAACTATAGAATACGCTAAAAAAAATAACAAGAAAGTAGTCTGTTTTGTAACAGGAGTGCCTGGCGCAGGAAAAACTCTTGTCGGCTTGAAAGTGGCAATTGACCATTTGGACGAAGAGAGAGGTAGTACAAGCATTTTTTTATCTGGAAATAAGCCTTTGGTGGATGTCTTACAAGAGGCGCTTGCTAGAGATCGAATTATCAAGAAGAAGCAAAAGGCAGAAAAATAACGAAGAAGGAGGCGCGATCGAGCGTAAAAGCTTTTATTCAGATCGTCCACCATTATCGAGATGAATATCTAAGAGATCCTAATCCCCCACATGACCATGTTGCAATCTTCGATGAGGCACAGAGAGCTTGGACTAGAGAGCAGACCACGAAATTTATGAAGGAAAAGAAAGGCAAAGCAGATTTCAGCTATTCCGAGCCAGAGTTCCTTATACATTGCTTAGATAGGCACCAGGATTGGGCAGTGATTATCTGCTTAGTTGGAGGTGGCCAGGAAATCAATACAGGAGAAGCCGGAATATCTGAGTGGTTAGCATCTCTCCAAAAAAGCTTTCCTTTTTGGGAAGCAAGGATTTCAAGTCGGCTCAATGACAGCGAATATTCCGCCGCGGAATTGATAAATGAATTAAATACGAAAGGACAAGTAGTCTTTAACGACAATTTGCATTTATCTGTCTCTATGCGTTCGTATCGAGCAGAAGAATTATCTGGTTTAATCAAACAGATTTTAGATGTTGATGAGTATGCAAAATCCACCATTCAAAGGCTCCAAGGTAAGTATCCGATTGTTTTAACCCGCGATATTGGTACAGCAAAAAAATGGATAAAGGAGAAGTCTAGAGG
>DATCKB010000114.1:0-2259 GCA_036562505.1 Parasegetibacter sp.
CCCCAGCACTATTGCAGCATTTAGTCCGGCAGGACCACCCCCTACAATGATTACGTCGTAAATCATGTAATTGTTTATCAGACAGAAGCAATAGTTGTTCCATGCTATGAGCAGCGTGATATTTAAATGTTGATTCCTGTCTGAGAATCTTTTGTTGAATTATTTTAATAATGGATTAACTTGCAGCAGGTTGAAAATTTAGTTTTTTCCCCTAAATTCAATTATTATTTAACGAAAAAAGCACCCTTTTTAATAACTTACTCCTGGTATTTTATCTTAAATGGTGCCCCTGCTTACCAACCAAAAAAATTAATCGAATGAAACTTTTTGTAGCCGGACTTCCCTCAGATTTTGATGATGTGGACATGAAGGAAATGTTTGAACTGTACGGTGAAGTTAGTTCAGCAAGAGTGATTGTAGATCGCGCCACCGGGAAGAGTAAAGGCTTTGGTTTTGTGGAAATGCCCGATCGCAATGAGGCTTTACTCACTATGGAGACACTTGATGGGGCCAGCCTGAAAGGAGGCAAAACCATTTCCGTTAAAGAAGCTGAAGAACCCGGATCAAGAGGGCCTTCTCAGCGTGGAGGCGGCGGTGGTCGCGGACCATCAGACTTTCGCAGAAACAACTATCCGAACAGAGATAACAGAGATCGGGACAGAGGTGGTCATCGCGGAGGCGGATTCAACAGACGCTAAAAGAATTAGTGATTTAAAAAAAATATAAAGGCGCTTTACGCGCCTTTTTTATAGTTTTTAAATTTCTTTTTCCGATATCAAACAATCTTCTCATCCGGTTCTTCACTAATCTGCTTACCGGTGTTGTTCCCGGATCCCATTACCGGTTGATGTAGTTTTACCGGTTGCGTGTTATTCGATTTTATCTTAAGATTAATCATTTCGATGAACACGGAGAATGCCATAGCAAAATAAATATATCCCTTTGGTATATGCCTGTCGAAGCTTTCGGCAATCAACGAAACACCAATCAGGAGCAGGAAAGACAATGCCAGGATTTTCACCGTCGGGTGTTTGTTCACGAAATTGCTTATCGACTGCGCTGACAACATCATCACTCCGACTGCAATAATTACTGCGGCTATCATGATTTCAATATGTTCGGCCATTCCAACCGCTGTAATCACGGAATCAAGCGAGAAAACTATATCTAACAGGAGAATCTGCACCAGCACATTTCTGAAGGAAACTGCTTTAACCTGTGTTTTTGCATGTTCTGAACCTTCCAGCTTTTCGTGAATTTCCGCTGTGCTTTTATAAATCAGGAATAATCCCCCGACCAAAAGAATAAGATCACGCCCGGAGATAGCAGTTGCCGACAATATCGCCGGGTTTTTAATCCCGGCCAATTCTCCAAGATTTAAAAACGGATCCGTTAGTGACATGATCCAGCCTATAGATAATAGAAGTAAAACCCTGACCAGCATAGCCAGACTTAAACCAAGTCGCCATGCTTTTTTCTGCTGTTTTTTTGGAAGTTTTCCCGCCAGAATAGAAATAAAAACGATGTTGTCAATTCCAAGAACGATTTCGAGTACGGATAGTGTGAGTAAACTTACCAGTGCGTCAGCAGTGAGCAGATGTTCCATATTACCGGAATTAAATTTAGATGCAAAAGTAGTGTGAAAATGCATGCAAACTACTGGCACGATTATTTTAAAAACTGGTTATATTTAATAAAAATCAAACAGATAAAGTATGAATAAGTTCTTCAGAGCATTAATTGCAGGGTACGGCGCAAAAAAATTAGGTGGAGGTTGTTTTGGTACCATCCTTGTTTTTCTATTGATTTATTGGGCACTCGGTCAATGCAATTAAGATTAAATAGCGGCTTATTATTACTATTTTTGCCGGAAAATAATAATCAATGACCCTCACTGTAGAACAGGCTATCAGGAACCGGAGAACAACCAAGGCTGCGGCAATGAATGGAAAGAAAATACCTGATGAACAGATTACTGAATTGCTTGAATTAGCCCGGTGGGCTCCGAATCACGGGCGAACAGAACCATGGCAATTTATTGTTTACAGTGGCGACGCTTTACAAAACTTTGCCAGAGATCACGCACGGTTATATTGGGAAAATACTCCTGAAGACAAAAGACTGGAGTCTACCCGCGACAGACTTGAAGCAGGAATGCAAACTGTTTCACATCTGATCATTGCAATAATGAAAAGAGGGGGAAACCCGAAAATTCCGGTGTTTGAAGAAATTGCTGCAGCTTCGGCCGCAGTACAGAAT
>DATCKB010000117.1:0-2032 GCA_036562505.1 Parasegetibacter sp.
TGCTTGTAAGGCAGATGCTCTGAACCAGCTGAGCTATGCTCCCTTTGTTTGTTTCCGATTTGCATCGGTCGTAAACGGGAGTGCAAATATAAGAGTAAAATAGTTTCGGCAAAATTTTTTATTCATTTCGAAAAAAAAAATTCAAAATGCGGATAGATATTCGGAGCGTGGAAAGGATATTTTGTGCAGGACGAATATTCAGATTACGGGCAGTGAATGATGGGCGGAGCGTTCAACAGGCATAATTACAGGCTGTAGTATATGAATTCATAAATATCATAAGGTCCATTCCACTATCTCATTTGCCCACTCTTTTTTGTACGGTGTGGTTATTCGGATATAATTGTCTGTATACCCCTCCATCATACCGCTTTTTTCATGTCCTTCAAACAGTACTTTTCTTTTCTGTCCTCTGAACTGTTCAGTAAAATACTGTTGTTTCATGTAGCTAAGATTGCGCAGTATTTTATTCCTTTCATGTCTTACATTTACCGGAACCACAGGTTCGATTTTCAAAGCATCGGTATTGGGGCGCTCTGAATATGTAAATACATGCAAATATGACACTTCCAGCGAATGAAGAAAATCAAAAGTCTCTTTGAATTCCTGATCAGATTCGGCAGGAAATCCTACAATCACATCCACGCCAATCGCGCAGTGCGGGATCAGTCGCCTGATCTCTTCCACCCGTTCCTGATATAATTCTCTTCGGTAGCGTCTTCTCATCAGCCCCAGAATCTTGTTACTTCCACTTTGAAGGGGAATATGAAAATGCGGCATAAAGCGCTTGCTTTCTGCTACATGCTGAATTATCTCTTTATTAAGCAGATTGGGTTCAATCGAAGAAATGCGGTAACGTTCAATACCTTCTACTTTCTCCAGTTCCTGAATGAGTTGAAGAAAAGTTTCCTTATACCTTTTATCACCTTCCGGTCCGCGGCCGAAATCACCGAGATTTACCCCGGTCAGTACAATTTCTTTCACCCCCTGTTCTGCCAGTTTTTCTGCATTCCGTACAACGTTTTCCACGCTGTCACTGCGACTTTTCCCGCGGGCCATAGGAATGGTACAGAATGAGCAACTGTAATCACAACCATCCTGCACTTTGAGAAAGGTGCGGGTACGATCGTTCATCGAGTAGGAAGAGTTGAAACCACTTACTTCCTCAATATCACAACTGCAGATGGTAGCTAAATCTCCTTTAGTCAGTTCCCGTAAATGGGCGGCAATATTGAATTTTTCAGCAGCGCCCAAAACTAGATCTACTCCGCTGATTTCCGCAATTTCTTTCGGTTTTAACTGGGCATAACAACCGGTAATAACCACAAAACTCCCGGGGGATTTTCGCTGAATTCTTCTGACCAGCTGGCGGCACTCCTTATCGGCGTTATCCGTTACCGAACAGGTGTTAATGACATACACGTCGGCCTGCTCATCAAAATCCCTTTTCTCAAATCCTTCATTCTGAAGCATTCTTGAAATCGTGGATGTTTCTGAGAAGTTGAGTTTACACCCCAGGGTGTGAAATGCCACTGTTCTTTTTGCCTCCATTTTCGTATAAAGTGGCAAAGGTAGTACAGTTCCGTTGACTTAAATCTAATTTTTCGGTCAGATTGCGACTGATTTACCTGTTAAAATCGTTTTTATGTATATTCAATTATGCAAACCTTGATTTTGCCTGTCCGACTGGCTTACTGTACATATGCCGCATTTGTATTTATATTGTTAATGTTTCTGGTATTGCCCTTCTTATTAGTGGCAATTTTAATGGGTGTGCATAAAGGAGGCAATTTCCTGAACTATGTTTGTCGGGTCTGGGCATACGTTTGGCTGTTTTTAATTGGTATCCGCACGAAGCGGATTTATCTGAGCCCCTTCGATCCATCCCGTCAATATATATATGTAGCGAATCATATTTCCTATCTGGATATTCCCATGATCTTCCGCGCGATCCGTAAACCCGTTCGGGTACTCGGAAAAGCAGAAATGTCTGATGTCCCGGTTTTCGGATGGATATACCGCTATGCTACTG
>DATCKB010000428.1:0-3177 GCA_036562505.1 Parasegetibacter sp.
AATCCGAGCGAGTTGGGAACCAGAACCTCAAAACTGGATTCCATTACCGACTGGTTCGGCTTCAGTACCTGATAATCGGGATAATTCAGAATTCCGTCAAATTTCAATTCATACTTATATTCAACGGTGACCGGAAAAACAACCGACGGAACCTTTAAGTAGAATACTTTTCCATCTTCAACCAAACCTTCACCGGACGACTCGCTTCCCAGATCTTTTTTCTTCGCTTGCCTGGAAAGTCGTCCTGATGCATCATAAAGGTTGATTTCAGCGTCAGCCAGACTCACGAATTTATCGGTATATTCAATAAAGAACAGTTCATTATTCCCGCCGGTGTTTAAAACAGTAATTATCTGGTGAACTTTGTAAGATGCTTTTCCCGGCCCTGTTACCTGAAAAACAATCTTCTCAAATTTCTTAACTGAATGAGCATTTATCTTCAGAGAATCGGGAATATCAGCTGCTGAATACAAACGCGAATCCACCTTTTGGGCAAGGGAGCCACTAATAATAATTACAATGAAAGATAGCAGAAGCGAGAATCTGATCATGACTTTTTCTTATATACCACCTGCTCATTTAACAGAGCAAATAATCTTTTATAAAATTCCCGGAAGGTTTCATAATTCTCAACCGGATACATAGGAGACAGGAAGTCTATATTAATCCGGAAACTCAGCGCGTTTTCATCTTTCTGGATAACCCGTCTGAATACAATACTGGTATCGGGCATAATCAGCTGAATGTTTTTTGGCAAGGCTTCAAACTCTGCATTTTCCGGAATTTCCACCCTTCCCGTAATCAGATAAGACTGCTTGTGTCCGAAATCAATATCTGTATATCTTTTTTCTTTTACAAATGGGTTTTTCTGAAGATCAGTAAACATGTTAAGATTGAAATAATGATATTCGCCTGAATGTCCTACCTGATGTTTAAACAGAAACTTCTGGATAAGTGGTAAACTATCTTCATCGATATTTTCCACTTCAAGGCTATCGAGACTTAATCCGGCAATACCGATTTGATAATGGGTTTTAAGGAAATTCTCGGGGGATTGTTTATATGATTTCACGAGGGGATTTCTGGCATATCCTTTACTGGTGATGATGCTCTGGCCGGCGATAACATTATCATTATCAATGGAAGCGGAAACGATGATTGTTTGTCCCTTTACCATATTATCATTCCATAAATCCACCAGCCTTGCGTTATTCTTGTCGATCAGAAACGCGGTAGTACCCAGTACGTCGTAAGGTATGATATGCATCGGATTAAAGCGGTCAGCAGCGTTAATAATATAGTATCTGTTGTCGGCTACAGCCAGAATAATTACTTTGTTGAACTGATCGAGAAAGGGATAGAAAGGAGTCACTTTACCATTATCCCGTGTACTTACAAGCAGCGGATAACTTTCAATTTTGTAATCGCGCAGAATGTTTAGCATCATCAGGTTAAGGTCGGCATTTGTTCCGCCTTTGCTGGCAAAAACATTTTTTACACCATCTGTATAAATGTCTGCCTCGCCGTTCCATTCAAAGTTTCTGCGAATATAGTCGTGAATGATTCTGAGTTGCGCGGTTTTGTCCGGTGCCGCTTTAATGGCCTGATCAATTTCTTTGGGAAGAGAAATATTTCGTCTTAACTGCTCACCGAAATTCGGGTGCTCAAGTAAATCGGCCGCCAATGATTTCCAGGTATTGCTAAGATTATAAATGGGCTCATCGGGCAGAATAATCTGCGAAAGCTGAAATTCCACTCGTTGTAAATAATCTCTTTCTGCGCGCATAAAAGGCTCATCCCGGAGAGCCGGAATGTTTGTCATCCGGTATATATATTCTTCTCCGGTAAAGTTGAGGTTAAGTCTCCCGCGGAGCGACTGATTTATTTTCTGCTGCGATTTTTCGTAAGGCTGTGTAGTCAGGTGCTGAATGGAAAAACGGAAATATTCGGGAAAAACAATCCGGAAATAACTCTCTTTTACCGGAACAGAAGCCTGAAAAATCCAGGGATTAATCCGGCTGAAAGCCTGACGCACTGTTGTGTATTTATACTCAATTATGGATCCGGGTTTTACATCGGGAAAGGCAAAGGTAATTGCAGCCCAACTCTTGTTCAGTTGTTCTTTAAACTGCACTTTTTTCTCAACTTCTGTTTTAACTACTGAACCTGTTTCACTCAGATTATATGTAGCCGCACTGATATTCTCCAGACGTTCAAAACGTTCATCACTGATATAAGGAATTTTTACGCTGGCAAACGGAAACCCTTTTTCATTGAATATCTTGATTCTCACCCTTCTTTCGTTACGAATAGCAAAAGGTGAACTGACACCTGCATCAAAAGTTACTTCTCCTACGTCATATAAGTACATAGCCTCAGCGTCAGGATCAAAATCACAGGATTTCATTTCCAGTTCTTCTTTTTCTACTTTTCCGAAGGCGGGCAGACCTTTCTGAGCAAAAACTGCGCATGCCGGCAGAATGGAAAGGAAAAGGGCTACATAGAATTTCATTCTGAATCGTTTAAGGGTTGGGGTGGCTATGTCGTATACAAGATAAAAAAATAATTAAGGAATTAAAACAAAAAGGCTGTAAAATATCCCGGAACTGAATAATTCAGAATCCGGAGATTTTACAGCCTGATTATTATGCAGAGTGTGCAGCGGTTTTGCAATTAGTTGCAGAACCCACAGGTTTTCCCGGAGAACCGGGCTGTTCCTGGTATGCTGAAAATATTTTCGGCGCTGCTTTTTGTGATTAGAACTGTTCCAGTCCGCTGAAGAAGAATGCACTTTCGATGGCAGCATTCTCGTCGCTGTCGCTACCGTGGATAGCATTTTCACCTACAGAAGTAGCGAAGAGTTTGCGGATAGTACCTTCGTCAGCTTTAGCAGGATCAGTTGCACCAATCAAAGTACGGAAATCAGCAACCGCGTTTTCTTTTTCGAGGATGGCCGCAATGATAACTCCGCTGCTCATAAACTCAACGAGTTCACCGTAAAACGGACGCTCTTTGTGAACTTTATAGAATTCTCCAGCTTTTTCGGTTGATAGTTTGGTCATTTTCAATGCCACCACACGAAAACCTTCTTTAATAATTCTGTCGAGAATGGCGCCCGCATGCCCGTTTGCCATTGCATCTGGCTTAATCATGGTGAAAGTCCGGTTACCCATATAC
>DATCKB010000130.1:0-4463 GCA_036562505.1 Parasegetibacter sp.
GACGCTCTAACCAACTGAGCTACAACCTCCGTTTTGGGGATGCAAAAATACACAAAATAGACATCTGTCAAAATTAAATCTGAAAATTGCTCAAAACTGCCTTTTAAAATCTTAGCGCTTGAAATTGATTAGATTAAGCGGTCGGAACTCAGAATTGTTTATTGTCGTTTAAGGTGTTTACCTTCCGGATGCCGTTCATCAAAAAACGTGTTAATATGTATCGATTCTGAAACATCCACGGCCATATTTCGTTATTTTTGAACACATGCAAAAAATTGCAAAATATATGCTTAGTAGAAAAAGTTTACCGATACTCATCGCGCTTCTCGCGTTCGGAGTGTTTTTTGGTTTTAATGGATTTGGTTTCGAATCTGCGCCGCCTTCCAAATATGAGAAGATTTTCAGAAATCTGGGCGATATGCTGTCTCAGGCACATTACAGTCCGAAAGCCTTTAATGATGATTTCTCTAAAGAGATTTTCAAAAAATACATTGAGGAACTTGACCGCGACAAGAATATTTTTCTTGATGCGGATATTAAGGCATTGAAGAAGTACGAAACGGTTATAGATGATGAACTGAAGGGAGCACCGATTCAGTTTTTTCCCGCGGTCAGTGAGCTCTACCAGAAGCGTATGCTGGAAGTAGCTCCTTTTTACGAGGAAATTCTCTCAAAGCCTTTTGATTTTTCCAAAGATGAGAAGGTGATATTGGATCCTTCCAGAATAAATTTCCCTAAAAATGAACAGGAGCGCAAACAGTCGTGGCAAAAGAGATTGAAATACCTGACACTGGAAAGGTATGCTGCTATGGTTGAAGAGCGCGAAAAAAATAAAGGTAAGGAAGGGTTTATTGTTAAGTCTGACGCTGAGCTTCAGGCAGAAGCCCGTGAAAAGGTGAGATTGATCATGAGCAGATATTTTGAAAGGCTGAAAAACAAATTTACGGATGAAGACAGGTTCAATCTGCTGGTCAATACGATTGCTACCGCGATGGATCCGCATACTAATTTCTTCCCGCCTGTAGACAAAAGGTATTTCGACGAGCAGATGAGCGGTCGCTTTTTTGGAATTGGTGCTCAGCTGAGAGAAGAGGAGGGAGGAATTAAAGTAATCAGTGTAATTACCGGAACTCCTGCCTGGAAATCGGGTGAGATACAGGCAGGCGACTTTATAGTTAAAGTTGCCGAAGAAGGTGCTGAACCCGTTGACCTTACCGGGTACGCAATTGATGAAGCGGTAAAAGTAATCAGGGGCAAAAAAGGGTCAACAGTGGTTCTGACTCTGAAGAAAATAGATGGCAGTCAGAAAATAGTGAAGTTAAGAAGAGATGAAATTGTTCAGGATGAGACCTTCGCAAGAAGCGTTATTATAAACGGTAAATCAAAAATCGGATATATTTTTCTGCCTGAATTCTACGCAGACTTTGAAAGGCCTGATGGCGCGCGTTGCGCTGTTGACGTGGCGAAGGAAATCATGAAACTCAAAGCTGAGAATGTTGACGGTATTGTAATGGATCTGCGAAATAATGGCGGAGGTTCTCTGATGGACGTAGTGCAGATGGTAGGGTATTTTATACCTGAAGGTCCTATTGTTCAGGTTAAGGACAGAGAAGGTCAGGCTCGCATTCTTCCTGATCGCGACAAATCTGTTTTATACGACGGTCCGTTAGTAGTAATGGTGAACGAATATTCAGCTTCCGCTTCTGAAATTTTTGCTGCGGCGATTCAGGATTATAAAAGAGGTATTGTGATCGGAAGTACTTCAACCTATGGTAAGGGAACAGTACAAAGAAATATAGGTCTGGATAGAGAAAGTTTGTTTAATCCGAACAGCGAACTCGGTTCTGTAAAACTTACACTGCAGAAGTTTTATCGCATAAGCGGTGGATCAACACAGCTCCGGGGAGTTGAATCCGATATTGTTCTTCCAGATGTTTATGAATTTGCAAAAATCCGCGAAAAAGATAACCCATCTGCAATGCCGTGGGATGAGATTGCAAAGGCAGACTATAAAGTATGGAATTCAGGAATTGATTTTGATGAGATAAAGAAAAGAAGTGCCGAACGTGTAAAGAACCATGAAGCATTTGAAGTTATCCGCAAGAACAGTGAATGGCTTGCGCTTCAGAACGATGCGAAAGAATATTCTTTAAGTTTATCAAGATATCTCGAACAACAAAAGAAAATTCGCGAAACTGTTCAGCAGATTGAGCGTCTGAATAAGTTGAAGGATAAACTGAATATTACCAGCCATGCTTCGGACATGGATCGGTTAAAAGCAGATAAGAGTAAGGCTGACCGTTATGAAGCCTGGCTGAACAGTTTGAGAGAAGATATTTATCTGGATGAAACCGTGAAAGTGATAGAAGATATGATAGCGAATAAGCATGTAGCTGCTCAGTTTTAATCCTCGCACATACGCGAATATGCTTTAAATTATTGAGGGTGTGCCGGAAACCGGCACACCCTCATTTTATATGCTGATCGGCGTTCACCTCCAATGCTATTCGTGATCTATTCCTGCTTAAACCTTTCTGCAAAATAGAAAAGAGGCTGTACCCGGTCGGATGCAGCCTCTTTTCTATTTGCCGACTGGAATTCAACCGTCGGATTTACCTCGCAGGTAAATTAACTATAATTAATTCCTGTTCTTTTTCTTCTTTTTACTTTTGGTGGCTTTGGTGTTATTCTTTCCTCCGTAAAGTTCCTCTGCCATTTTAAGAGCTTCGTAAGCATTTACGATACCGCCTGTACGGCTGAGGTCAGATAAAGTTACTTTATCACGGCCTCCGGGCTTGTTGGTAGTTACATCATTGTAAACAACCGCAGACTTCTCAATGATTTCTTTAACCTGAGCAGGAGTCAGATCAGGATAATATTGGAAAATTAAAGCTGCAAGTCCGGCTACAACGGGCGAAGCCATACTTGTACCCTGAGCGTTTCCATATGTATTACCTCCCGGAATGGTTGAATAGATCCTAACGCCGGGAGCGAACACATCTACTTCGTTTTTACCGTAATTGGTGAATGAAGCAGCTAAACCACCGGCTTTGGGATCACCACTGGCTCCAACTGTGATGAAGTTAGGCGCTTTGATGTTGTATGCTCCCAGGTGTGGGTTAGGGTAGTTAAATCCCTTATCCAGATCTTTAGCGTCGTTACCAGCTGCGTGTACAAGCAGAACACCTTTGGATTCGGCATATTTTACTGCGTCGTCAACCCAGTGTTTTTCAGGTGAATAGCTCTTACCAAAGCTCATGTTGATCACTTTTGCACCGTTGTCTACAGCGTAACGGATAGCCAGAGCTATATCTTTATCGTGTTCGTCACCATCCGGTACCGCGCGGATAATCATTAACTTCACATTATCGGCAACTCCATCGATTCCGAGACCATTTCCTCTTACGGCTCCGATGATACCAGCTACGTGTGTTCCGTGGAACGGAGTATTAGCCATTACATCAGGATTACCGTAGTAGCGATCATTAAAATCGTAATAGTTATCCTTTACAATATCACCTCTGTAATTTTTGGGAGGAGTATTTGCTGCTTCAACCTTTTTTTCTTCACTACTGATATAATTGGTGAGGTCGTCTATCAAAGCAACGTTGGTCATTTCCATCACTTTGCTACCCTGATAAACCATCAGAGCAACTACTTTGGCTTTCTTTGCTTCTTCAGCAGCAGGCTCCCATTTTTCCAGCTCGTTTCCGGTATAAACGTCCTTCTGCATATAGACTTTAATGGTATCATCAGCCTTCTTTAAGTTAGCAAGCAGAGTTTTAAGCTGGCCAATTCGTTGAGCAATACCTTTTGCATTTCCTTCGATTTCAGCTCTTACTCTTGTCCAGACTGCATATTCGGGATCCGCAGACCAGCCGGATGTATCTTTTCCTGCAGGATTTCCAAATTTTGCCTTGAGTTTATGGTAAACTCTTGCAGCTTCATATGAGTCTTCTTTTACATTTCTGCCATCTTTTCCTCCGAGGAAATTCCATCCGTAAACATCGTCCACGTAGCCATTTTTATCGTCGTCTATCCCGTTCCCCGGAATTTCCTTCGGGTTTATCCAAAGAACCGGCTTCAGGTCTTCATGCAGTGTATCAATTCCTGAATCGATTACTGCAACAATTACTGTTTTGCTCTTTTTTCCGGCAAGAAGCTCGGAATAGGCTTTTTCCAGACTAATACCATAAAATCCGTCTTTGTTAAGATCAAGTAAATGCCAACCTTTAGGTACACCAGACTGGGCTCCACTTTCCTGAGAGAATCCTGCCGCTACACTTAAGGTAATTGCAGCAGCCAAGCTCAACTTTTTAAATACTTTGTTCATGCTTATTAAGAATTATGGCCGCAATTTATCGGTTTGTTCTGGAATTTCTGCACCGCTGATAAAGTTATTTTGTTAAATAACCGAACCGGTGGCCATTCGGCCACCGGTTCGGTTGAATTAAGGATGGTGA
>DATCKB010000134.1:0-1535 GCA_036562505.1 Parasegetibacter sp.
GTTCTGGACACTTGAACTTGCATCCTATCTGGAAGATGCTCCCTGGCCAGCCACCAAGGACGAGCTGATCGACTACGCTATCCGTAGCGGGGCTCCTATCGAAGTGGTTGAGAATCTTCAGGAACTGGAAGACGAAGGCGAGATTTATGAAGCAATTGATGATATCTGGCCTGACTACCCTTCCCAGGAAGACTTCTTCTTTAATGAAGATGAGTACTAATGAATTAGAAATTCATCTCGCCAAAGGCGGGAAAAAGGTCGAAATTTAAAAACCTAAGACAACAAAGTCTCAGAAGAATTAAAAGACAAAGAATTCAAAGACATTAAAGCAAGCAAAAAGTAAAAACTAAGGCTGCGTCATTCCTGACCGCAGCCTTTTTATTTTGAATCTTAAACTTCACGCTTGATTTTATGATGTCAATCGACCCTGCAAACTACCTATTCTATCCCCAGCTTGTTTAAAACTTCAGAGCTCACACCGGTAGTTGAATATCCACCGTCATGATACAGATTCTGCATAGTCACCATCCGGGTTAAATCAGAGAACAGGGTTACGCAATAGTTTGCGCAATCTTCGGCACTTGCGTTTCCTAAAGGTGAAATAGAATTGGCGAAATCAAAGAAATCTCCGAAGCCTTTAATACCGGTTCCGGCAGTAGTCTTTGTCGGAGACTGAGAAACTGTATTTATTCTCACTTTCTTTTCCACACCGTAATGATATCCGAAACTGCGGGCAATTGATTCCAGCATTGCTTTTATATCAGCCATATCGGTGTAGAAAGGATAGGTACGCTGCGCAGCTATATAGCTGAGTGCTACGATACTACCCCACTCATTAATTGCATCCAGCTTTTTGGCTACGCTGAGCATTTTATGGAAAGAAAGGGCGGATACATCAATACCTTTCATCAGATAATCATAATTCAGTTCTGTATAAGGAATATTTTTTCTGATGTTCACGCTCATACCAATGGAATGCAGTACGAAATCGATTTTTCCGCCCAACACCTCCTGCGACTTGGTGAACAGATTTGTCAGATCATCTGTGTTGGTTGCATCAGCAGGAATAATCTCTGAGCCGGTTTTTTCTGCCAGCTTTTTGATTTCACCCATTCTCATTGCTATGGGAGCGTTAGTCAAAACGAATGTTGCCCCTTCCTCATGAGCTTTCTCAGCCACTTTCCAGGCTATTGAATTTTCGTCTAATGCTCCGGTTATGATACCTCTTTTTCCTTTTAACAGGTTGTAAGCCATAATTCTTAATTAATTATTGAAAGAAGTAGTAAAAATAGAAATTAAAATTCATTCCTCAGGCGAGAAATTCCAGCAATTTGAGAGTCAGGAACAGGGAAAATACTACGTAAACAGAAAATACCGGAATCATAACGGCGAAATATACCAGCAATGATTTTCCGGGCGGAAAACCCGCGCAGACCGACTTCATTTTCCGGTGCAATAAATACACCGGAATTCCCGTCAGTGCAGGAACAACCAGAAAGAGGAGCAGCTTATAAGTAGAAGACGACATACTGAAC
>DATCKB010000145.1:0-5538 GCA_036562505.1 Parasegetibacter sp.
CACTTCAGCCTGATGAAGAACCCATTGTTTCTACGCAAGACAGACTTCAGTTTAAACCAAGCGTAGAGGAAATTGTGGAATTCACCGTCCCGCACCTTGAAACGGCTCCTTACCCCATTATCAGTTTCGGACAGGGTTGCGAAGGTGAACCGTTGTTAATGTGGGAAGCCATTCGTGATTCTATCATCGAAATCAGAAAACACACTAAAAAAGGAAGTATCAATATCAACACCAACGGCTCACGCCCCCAGGCTGTAAAAGCCTTATGCGAAGCAGGGTTGAATTCCATACGAGTAAGTACAAATTCAGCGCGCCGCGAGATATATATGCCTTATTACCGGCCGAACAATTACGAGTTTGAAGATATTATTGAAAGTCTGAAAGTCGTAAGGAGCTACGGAGGCTGGACATCCATCAACTATTTTGCCTTTCCCGGAATGACCGATAGTGTTGAAGAATATGAAGCACTCCGTAAACTCATTCTCGAAACTGATCTCTGCATGATTCAGTGGAGAAATTTCAATATCGACCCCGACTGGTATCTGGCAAAAATCGGTGTAACCGAAACCGGTGAATGTTTAGGCATTAAACAAATGATGGACCTCATCAAAGAGGAATTTCCTCATCTGAAATTCGGCTATTTCAATCCCCCGATGGAGAGAATCAAAGGCGATTACGACAAAGACTTCGCGCATTGAGACTAATTTTCGCGCATTGAGACTAAAACAGCGTAGGATGACCAGAATCGGTCTTCACTTCCCATTCAAAGTCGACCGCTTTTTTATCTACAAGTTTGGTACCTACGGCTTTCCAGCCCATCACCTCAATCATATCAGCCACTTTCAGCTTCTGAATTTCAGGACTCGATTTCTTTCCTGTCTTTAAAATCAATACTGGTTTATCATCAGTTGTCACGAGTTCCAGATAGTTCTTCTCGCCTTCACGGATAAACAAAAATTTATTTTTCAACGTGTGCGTTTCAATGCGGAATCGCTTGATATTAAACTGAAGTTTATCGCTGTCGTAGTAAATAGCGGTTATTATTTTTTCCGGATCGAACTTCTCTATCAATAACACCTTGTCTGCTTCAAACCTCTGCGTCAGTTCCTGATCAGTAACTTCATACTGCCCGTCGCTGTAAATTACCAGAATCTTATCATCCCCTTCAAAGCTGCCCAGGAATATTCCCTTTTCTTCCGTATTCAAGCGGCCGAACTGATCGTCAAACCAAAGTTTCCTGGCGCTTAAAGTAGATCTTCCAGCCTCTTTCATCCTAACCGTCCGAATCGGATATTTGGTTACCTGATTACCTGCTGAACCACGACCTTTAATATCCAGTGTTTCGAAATAAAAATCAAATTCTTTGTTCCTTGCATTGCAGGAAGGACTCAGCACAACTTTTACCACTTCCGCCTCACCGTTAGGATTAACCGAGAAATAATGCACTTTCGATTTCGGATCCCCCTTGGTTAAATCATATTCCTTATCCCTGGTTACACCTGTAACGTTAAAACGTTTCGCATAGGAGATACCGCTCTTACCATCGAGATAAATCATGTTATAAGTAGTCCTTTCATCATTTCGCTGAAATACCGCTACATGAATAATATCTTTTCCGATAAATACCTTCTCTGCCATTTTTACCACCTTCATCTTTCCGCTTCGGGTAAAGACAATAATATCATCCAGGTCGGAACAGTCGGCAACAAACTCATCCTTTTTCAGCCCGGACCCGATAAATCCTTCTGCCCTGTTCACGTAAAGCTTCGTGTTGGCTATAGCCACCTGTTTTGCTTGAATAGCTTCAAACAAGCGGATTTCTGTACGTCTTTCCCTTCCCTTACCATATTTTTTCTGCAGATTCTCATAATAAGCTATTGCAAACTCAACCATATGATCCAGATCATATTTCACCTGTTTGATTTCTGCTTCCAGGCCCTTAATCTGATTATTCAAATCCTCAATATCAAGCTTATATATTCTTCGTACAGGCTTCTCCGTTAGTTTCAGTACATCTTCCCTGGTAACCTGCCTTTTCAATTTTTTCTGGAATGGCACGAATGCTTCCTCAATTGCTGTAAGTACTTTCTCCCAGGTATCATGCTTCTTCTCGAGTTCTTTATATATTTTCTCTTCAAAGAATATTTTTTCGAGGGAAGTGTAATGCCATTTTTCCTGAAGTTCAGCGAGTTTAATTTCGAGTTCCCGGCGAAGCAGCTCTTTAGTTTGATCTGCGGAATAGATCAATAATTCATGAACACTCATGAACCTTGGCTTCTGGCCTTCGATCACACACGCATTGGGTGAAATAGAAATTTCACAATCCGTGAATGCATAAAGGGCATCTATTGTAATATCCGGTGAAATTCCCGGAGCCAGATCTACCTGAATTTCTACTTCAGAAGCTGTATTATCCGTAACCTTCTTAATCTTTATTTTTCCCTGATCGTTCGCTTTAACGATAGAATCAATCAATGAGCTGGTGGTTACCCCGAAAGGAACACTCTTGATCAGCAGTGTTTTTTTGTCGAGTTCTTCGATAATTGCTCTAACTCTGACCCTTCCGCCGCGCTTACCTTCATTATAGTTGGTCACATCAATCATACCTCCTGTCTGAAAGTCCGGATAAAGTTCAAACTTTCTGCCTTTCAGGTATTTGATGGAAGCTTCAATCAGTTCATTAAAATTGTGCGGGAGAATTTTAGTTGCCAGCCCCACGGCGATACCCTCAGCACCCTGCGCGAGTAGAAGGGGAAATTTCACAGGTAGAACAACAGGTTCACTTTTTCTTCCGTCGTAACTCAGCTGCCAGTTGGTGGTTTTATTATTAAATGCCACTTCCAGAGCGAACTTACTCAAACGGGCTTCAATATAACGGGAAGCGGCCGCAGGGTCTCCTGTTCTCACATCCCCCCAGTTACCCTGAGTTTCAATCATGAGATCCTTCTGTCCGAGATTGACGATTGCATCGCCGATTGAAGCATCTCCGTGGGGATGATACTGCATGCTTTGTCCGATAATATTGGCCACTTTATTGAACCTGCCATCATCCATCTCCTTCATAGCGTGCAGGATGCGCCGCTGTACAGGCTTTAGTCCATCTTCAATCGCCGGAACCGCTCTTTCCAGAATTACATAGGATGCATAATCGAGAAACCAGTTCTGAAACAAACCGGTTACTCCGTGATCATTCGGATCTATCTGTTCTAAATTGCTGTTGTTCTTCACCTTCGCCATATTCAAAATTTTGCAACCAATATTTTATTGCAATCTTGTCTGCTGTTTTTATGAACCCGATTCCTGTCGGTTAAATATTTATACGCATTCATTCTGTATTCATCACTACTCCCCTTCAGCAGCAGCCGGCTCTGTTGCTCCGACCTGAGTTCCCTGTGCAGGAAATTTAACTTCAAATTCCTTCCAGTTCCCTTCCACTTTTCCATTAGCTTCAAGTTTTCCTTCAGCTATCATCCTGCGAATGCGCCAGGCAATAAAATTTTCTTCGCCCTTCATTTTCGAACGATTGACCACATTCAGGATAACGCGACTGGCTTTCTGCCATTCATTGGTGATATTGGAAAGAATATTTTTATCATAGTAGTCGGCTTCTTTGCTGACAATTTTCTTTCCACCTTCCAGAATACGTACAACAGCATTGTCGTCGCACAATTTCTTCCACTCATCCGGATCTATTTCGAATTCGCTGAGCGTTATGGCACGAGCCAGCTTTTTCGCTTTCAGGAATTCGCGGGGCGGAATTTCGTTTAACCAGGAGGGATAGAATATCAAACCTTTTTCATTAATAAAAGGAAGATTATTCAGATAAAGAATAAACACCCTTCCCTGAAACTCCTTTACAAAATGCAACAGCCAGTAATAACCACAAACATCATGTTTATTCTGAGCTGCCCAGATCCACAATACTTCGTCCGGATTCCAGCGCAGTGTACCTACCAGTTCCGCTACTGTTTTGTGATCTGCGTTATTCCCATCTTCCTCAGCATCCGTCACCAGTTCCGGTGATACTTCTGACCACCAGGCTTTTCTTGCCGATATTCCTTCTCCTGTATAAATATTTGCAATCGGACCAACTGCATACTGGTCGGTAATTGCTATTACTGATCCCTGCAGACTTTCATCCATTTCCGTTACTTCCTGCAGTAATTTCGCATCATCTGTGCTGAACACAACATGAATCATCGTTGCTCAATTGGTTTAATTAAATAATAGACGCAGCTGGTAAAAAAGTTTCGAATCCAGGGGATAGACTTTATCAGTCCCCATTGCTTTTTTGCCTTCCATCCAAATTTATATTCGTAAATAGGATTAATCAGAAAATGAGTATCCCGCACCACTTCAAATCCGGTGTCTCTTACTATCCGCTCAAATCTCTCGATGGAGATTCCTGTTTCTTTAATCTCCAAAAGCTCTCTCACATCAGCCTTGAATTTCTTAAGGATCCATGCATAAACAGGTTTGGGCAGCAAATGAAAATAGGGAGTCTTACTCAACCATTTATGCTGAATGATCTGCTGGTGTCCCCCGAACGGCATCTGCCATGGTGGAAAACCGAAAAATATTACTCCGCCCGGATTCAGAAACCGCTTCATTTCAGCCATCAGTTTTGCCTGATCATGAATATGCTCGATCACATCCTTCAGTATAATAATATCAAATTTCCCACCCAGATCTTTCTCCACGTTGACGTCATAAATATCACTTGCAACCAGTAAAACCTTGCCTTTTGAAATATAGTCAGCCAGCATTTCACGGGCAGTTTCCAGCCGGGGTGCATATAATTCAACTCCCACCACGCTGCAACCCCTCTTAAGAAAAGGCAGCAGTACGCCTGCTTCTCCACATCCTATCTCCAGAACCCGTGACCCTTCTTTGATGATATGTGCCGCTTCAATAAAAGGTATCACATATCTTTCCGAATTGGTATACTGGATTTCGAAATACCGCTTTTTATCAACATGGAATTCGAACATCAGACTTCTTCTTTTACTATGTCTAATTCAACTTTCAGATTATCAATTATGAACTCCTGTCTGTCAGGCGTATTCTTACCCATGAAATACTCGAGCAATTGTTGTATGTGAGTTTCCGGCATAATCATAACCGGTTTCAGACGAATCTCCTCACCAATAAACTGTCCGAATTCATCCGGAGAAATTTCTCCCAATCCTTTAAACCGCGTGATTTCCGGCTTCCCTCCCAATTTCCTTACAGCGGCCGCCTTTTCATTTTCGTCGTAGCAATAAATCGTTTCCTGCTTATTACGTACCCGGAACAAAGGAGTTTCTAAAATAAAAACATGGCCATTTTTAATTAAATCAGGAAAGAATTGCAGGAAGAATGTCATCAACAGCAGGCGAATGTGCATACCATCCACGTCAGCATCGGTAGCAATAACTATATTATTATACCTGAGATCGTCGAGCCCGCTTTCAATATTCAGCGCATGCTGAAGCAAATTGAATTCTTCGTTCTCGTAAACCACTTTTTTGGTTAATCCGAAACAGTTCAGGGGTTTAC
>DATCKB010000146.1:0-3253 GCA_036562505.1 Parasegetibacter sp.
AGTTATTCCCGGAACAACTAAAGAATATAAATTTAATATTATCGATACTCCGGGTCACGTGGACTTTACCGTTGAGGTAGAGCGTTCTCTGCGTGTACTTGACGGATTGGTTGCGTTATTCTGTGCAGTATCCGGGGTTGAGCCTCAGTCTGAAACTGTTTGGCGTCAGGCTAACAAATACCGTGTTCCAAGAATTGGTTTCGTAAACAAAATGGACCGTGCTGGTGCTGACTTCCTTAACGTTGTTAAGCAGGTGAAGCAAATGCTGGGTGCCAACGCAGTTCCTCTGGTTCTGCCAATCGGTGCAGAAGACACTTTCAAAGGTGTTGTTGACCTGATTACCATGAAGGCTATTGTATGGGATGAGGCTTCAAAAGGTGCTACTTACACTGAATCTGAAGTTCCTGAAGATATGAAGGATGAAGCTGAAGAGTGGAGAGCCAAACTCGTTGAAGCTGTAGCTGAATATGATGAAAATCTGATGGAAAAATTCTTTGAGGATCCTAATTCCATCACAGAAGATGAAATGCACGAAGCTATCCGTAAAGCAACAATCGATATTGCGATTATTCCAATGCTCTGCGGATCTTCATTCAAAAATAAAGGAGTTCAGAAAATGCTGGATGCGGTTTGCCGCTACCTGCCTTCTCCTGTTGATATTGAAGCAGTTAAGGGTACCGACCCCAGAACTGGTGAGGAAATCATCCGTAAACCATCTGCAAAAGAACCATTTGCAGCTCTGGCATTTAAAATCATGACCGATCCTTTCGTAGGAAGACTGGCTTTCTTCAGAGCTTATTCCGGCCGACTCGATGCTGGTTCTTATGTACTGAATTCCCGTTCTGGTAAAAATGAAAGGATTTCGCGTATCATGCAGATGCACGCGAACAAACAAAATCCTGTTGACTTTATCGAGGCAGGAGATATCGGTGCGGCTGTAGGATTTAAAGAAATTAAAACCGGAGATACACTTTGTGATGAGAATAACCCGATTATTCTCGAAACAATGACCTTCCCCGAGCCGGTGATTGCTGTTGCGGTTGAGCCTAAAACTCAGGCAGACGTCGACAAAATGAGTATGGCAATTGCTAAACTGGTTGAAGAAGATCCGACTCTTCGTGTGAATACTGACGAAGAAACCGGCCAGACCATCCTGAGAGGTATGGGAGAGCTTCACCTGGAAATTATCATCGACCGTATGAAGAGAGAATTCAAGGTTGATGTGAACCAGGGTGCTCCGATGGTGGCATATAAAGAAGCGTTCAGCCAGACTATTGAACACCGCGAAACCCTGAAAAAACAAACCGGTGGTCGCGGTAAGTTCGCGGATATCTACTTCGAACTCGGTCCGGTTGACGAAGAATGGCAAAAAGAAAACCCTGATAAGAACTTCCAGTTTGTTAACAATATCGTTGGAGGATCTATTCCACGTGAATTTATCCCGGCTATTCAGAAAGGTTTTGAAACTGCAATGAATACAGGGGTACTGGCAGCTTATCCGGTGGTGAACATGAAAGTGAGAATCTTTGATGGTAGCTTCCACGCAGTTGACTCTGATGCTATGTCGTTCGAGCTTTGTGCTAAGGCAGGTTTCCGCCATGCGGGTCTGAAAGCTAAACCACAATTGCTTGAGCCTATAATGAAGGTGGAAGTACTTACTCCTGACCAATACATGGGTGATGTGAGTGGTGACCTTTCCCGCCGCAGAGGTATGATTGAAGGTATGGATACCCGTGCGGGTGTTCAGGTGATCAAGGCAAAAGTGCCGCTGAGTGAAATGTTTGGTTATGTAACCTCACTCCGCTCATTGAGTTCCGGTAGAGCAAGCTCAACCATGGAGTTCTCGCATTATGCGCCTGCTCCTTCTAATATATCAGAAGAAATTATTGCCAAAAACAGAGGCAAAGTGAAATTTGAAGAGGAATAAAAATTATTTTTTTAATTCACCTATTTCAATACCTTTGCACTCCCAAATTAAATTGGGTCGAAAGTTATGTCTCAGAGAATAAGAATTAAGTTACAGTCGTATGATCACAATCTGGTGGACAAGTCTGCCGAGAAGATCGTAAAGACTGTCCGCAGCACAGGAGCAGTAGTTACAGGTCCTATTCCTTTACCTACGAGGAAGAAGATCTTTACCGTTTTACGTTCTCCTCACGTGAACAAAAAGGCTCGTGAGCAGTTCGAATTAAGTACGCATAAGCGTTTGCTTGACATTTACACTTCTTCGTCCAGAACCGTAGATGCATTATCTAAGCTGGACCTGCCGTCAGGGGTTGAAGTGGAAATCAAAGCGTAACAGTATATAATTTTCCGGGTCAGGGCGCTTCTGGCACAACTGACCCGGAATTCATTTTAGTTCTTATTTAAAACAGTTACCTCTCAATTCTGCGAACAGCGGGAAAAAAGAGCTCTGACTTATGAACCCGGAACCTGGGTTTCCGGTTACGGAGTTCAGAATTTTATAAACATATGAACAAGCCTTTCAGGGTTTGTTTACTGCCGGTACTTCTGTCGCCCGTTGGGCCTTCTGATGAAGATCAGGAATGCAAAGCGGGTATCTTAATGCAGATGACGGGTTTCAGCAGCTATCACAAGGGTAGCAGATACTGAAATCTGTTGAACACAAAGAAAAGGTCGGCAGCAAACTGGGATCGATTCCGTTTGATATGAGTCTGCTGTTTATTGTACCCACAATAACAGTAGTGGTAATGCCATCAGGCTCATCAACTGGAAGTCCTTATAACCTTGCCGGGCACAAACCTAAATAAACGATGAAAGGTATTATTGGTAAAAAATTAGGGATGACCAGCATCTTCGATTCCAGTGGCAGGCAAACCGCCTGTACGATCATTGAGGCGGGTCCCTGTGTAGTTACGCAGGTAAAAACTGTAGAAACAGACGGCTACAATGCTCTTCAGCTGGCATTTGGCGACAAGAAGGAAAAGAATTCCACTCTCGCAGAGAAAAATCACTTCGCAAAAGCGAATACCACTCCAAAAAGCTTCGTAAAAGAATTTCGCGATTTCAGCATAGAACTTCCGATCGGTGAAACCGTTACCTGTGAAATATTCACAGAAGGCGAAACCGTAGATGTTGTTGGTACCACAAAAGGTAAAGGATTCCAGGGTGTTGTTAAACGTCACGGATTTGCCGGTGTGGGTGAGCAATCACACGGCCAGCACGACCGTCAGCGCGCTCCCGGTTCAATAGGTGGTTCATCTTACCCTTCACGTGTATTCAAAGGCATGCG
>DATCKB010000155.1:0-6427 GCA_036562505.1 Parasegetibacter sp.
TCCGAAAGCACCGATGTAATCAGTAGTGGTAAAGTACGAATCAATTCCGGTGAAATCTGCACCACTCAATGCTGGTGAACCAGGAGCTGGTAACATATTCGGGTTGCTTCTGTTAAAAGGATCCGTTAGGTTAATTTCAGCGGCATTCGTAAATTTCAGACAACCGTCTTCCAGTGCTTTGGTTTCAAGATCAGCAGAATTAAGGATGTTTGAGTTGCTTCTGAATATATCTGTAGATGCCTGCACAATATTGTTCCTGAATTCAGACAATCCCGTTTTTAGCGCAGTCGCCGTTTCATCTGATTCAATCGAGAACCCTCCTTTCGGCCATCCCATGATGATGGAATTTCTGACAGAAAAACGGGTTGATCTTCTCCATCTGTTACCGTAGTTCAGAAATCCGTTAGGAGAACTTTGGTTTGGGCCAACCCATGTGAAATTAGAAAGTTCTGGTCTGGTAAACGGTTCTGCATTTGAGCCACTCCCATCATTATCCGACTCTACACCGTTCCCTGCATCGGTATCTTCAATGCTTGGATCTCTAAGTGCAACTGCAAACTGTATTTTCCCTCTGTATCCGAAGTCAAAATCAAAATCATCATCCGAAGTTGCAAAAGAGATCAGATATTTTGCATTCACCGTTCCCCCAAAAAATTCAAACGCATCGTCATTGGCATAGGCAACCTGAACGTTCTCAATAGTAGTTCCTCTCCCTACCGCACCCAGCGTCAATGCATTAATTTCACTATTGGAAAATGCCGCAATTCCTGCATATTCAATCCTCACATATTTTAACACACCTGAGTTATCATCATCGTCAGTGCCGCCATAAAGACGATCAAGACCTCCCTCGATAACAGGAGTTGAGGTACGGTTTGTTGTAGCTTTCCCGAGAATCACTATTCCTCCCCAGTCGCCCCTGGATCTTGAGCCGACAGGTTTGCCCGAAGTGAAAACAATTGGTTTATCAGCAGTGCCTTCGGCAATTATCTTTCCCCCTCTTTCAATACATAATGCACCTTTGTCACTTACATCACTCACAACGGTTGTCCCTGGCTCAATGGTGAGGGTGACGCCATCCGGAACAAAAACATATCCTTTCAGCGTCCATACCTGGTCGGCCGTCAGCGTTCTGTCAGCATTCAATGTTCCGTTCAATACAGTGCTTCCGGGAGGGTCAATGATTTCCTCGATATCGTTGTTTTTCTTGCAGGAAACCACTGTAAGCGCCACAGCCGGCACCATCAGCAACTGAAATAATCTTTTTCTTAATAGCATAAACTTTAAATTTTTCAACACAAAACAACCACGTTTACATCACCTAATTGTTAAGACAGTATTATTCAATTATTAATTGTAAAAACGGGGCTGAAATCATATTAACGGCATTGAAAAACATTTGTCTATATGTAAAAAGCCACCCCCAGGGAATGGCTTTCTATGAAGACTGGCAGCTGTAAGATCAACGGGTAATGTACTCCTTTCGCAATTTGTATTGGGCTGAGATCATAAAACGAACCACTTAGAGATTGTAGGAAACCCCAACCGATATATTGCGTCCAAATTGGTAACCGTATTGAATTCTGTCTGTCTGGGTACTATATCCTTTATTATCGTTTAAATCAACATTCTGATAGAATACTGAACGTTGATTAAGCAAATCAGAAACGCCCAGCTTTATTTCAGCCTTGTCTTTTAAAATTTTATATGAAGCTTGTATATCTATGATACTTCTGGCATTCTCATATACATCTGCATAACCTTGAAATCCTGAATAAACAATACGCGGACCGGTACGATTGAACAACGCGCTCAGGCTAAGCTTCTTGTTGAGGGTTGAGTATTGAAGTCCGACATTCAGCAAATATGGCGATTGTCCCTGCATAGGTCTTTTGACATCAAACTGACTGATACCCTCTGCGAAATCAACTGTTGAGAATATGTATGCTGCATTCATATACAACACCAGATTTTCAAGCCATTCTGCCGGGGATACGAAGGAAAGGTTTTTCCTCACCTCAGCTTCTACACCATAACTGCGGGCCGATTTCTGATTTATGAAAGACAGGATCAGATTACCTGGTGATGAGCCTGGATATACCACTTGTTCAATTGGCTTGCTAAAGTGCTTGGAAAACAGGCTGACGGAAAGATTCTCGTTAGCGCTGGGATAAGTTTCAAAACGCAGATCGACGTTGGTAATTTCTGCGCGGTCGAGTTGCGTATTCCCTTTGATTTGAGCGTTACGTTGAAAATCGTAGTACGCAAAATTAGCAACTTCCCTGAATTCCGGACGAGACACCGTTCTTGAAGCAGAGAAGCGCAGGTTGGTCCGATCGGCCAGCGAATAACTCAGGTTCAATGAAGGAAGAACATCCATGTAAGTTCTGCTCACATTTACTTTTTGTCCGGAAAAGTCGGAAGTCTTAATATCGAACTGAAAATTTTCTATTCGTACCCCCACTACTGCTCGCAACTTTTCGGTAATTCTTCCATCATACATCAGATAGCCTGCATAGGTACCCGACGTTGCATCATATCTGTCTGTGTTATTGGTAATCTCGTTCAGCACAAATCCTTGTGCAGTAATATATCCATCATTGAAAATGACTCCCGGAGCGGAATACAGTAGCTCATTATTGAATGCATGAGAAGCCTGTTCATATCTGAAAATACGGGTAGAAAAATCGCGCAGCTTGTATTGACCCGATACCCCGGCTTTGACGTTTCCTCTTTCACCAAACCAATTAACCCGGTGCGAATAATTGAGCTGACCACCAAAATTATCTTCCCTCAGCTCAGACCAGAAACGATAGGTATCACGCAGCGATACTCCGAAAGGAACGGCTTTATTGTCCACATCATCCAGACTCTTCGAATACGGTAGAATGCGATAATCCGGCTGATCACGGAAGGTAAGCGTATAGTTCAGGTTCCATTTAATTCGCCTGCTGTTTTCCGTTAAACTGTGCTCGCCTTCTATCTGAGAGTTGATCAGTGTTTTTATTATGCTTAGTGCGGCCGAGGCATCTAAAAACTGACGGTTATCGTAGTTGTTCCCCTGCCGGTATTGAGTGCTGGTTTCCAAACTCCGGTTCAACAAGTTTTTAAAGGCGAATTTTGATTGTCCGTGGTGGTAAGCAAAATTGGCCATTGCACCGATGCTGGTATTGAACGAATAGGTGGTATCCGAATAATCGTAATAAAGGTTTGCAGGAACCAAATCGATCTTATCAGGAGTCTGATATTCTCTCCGGATATTCGACTGCATAGTTTGACTGTTTCTGTAGGTTAGGGAGAGCACCGAGCCCAGCTTTCCGCCATTATCGAATAATTTCCTGAATCCCCAGTTTCCCTGCAGACTGAACGACGGGAGAGCATCGCCGCCGTATTGCTGCGCATAATTATTCTTCATCAGCCTGGACGTATTCAGGCGGGATTCCAGACCGGAGCTTCTGTATGCATTTGTGGAAGGAAAATTTTCGGGGAAACTTCTTCTTCCGTTGTCAAACCCCAGATAATCGGTGTTTTCCAGCAACCCAATTCTGAACGCCTTACCCGTAGATTGAGAATTATATCCAAGGCCAACCGATACACTTCCAAAATTATCAAAAGGAATATCCTTCGTTAGCACCTGAATGACGCCTCCGGAAAAATCTCCCGGTAAATCCGGCGAAGCGGTTTTATTAATTAATATATTGTCAATTAGATTTGAGGGAACTATATCGAAAGAGAATGCTCTTCTGTCGGGCTCCGTGCTCGGAAGCAGCGTTCCATTTATCAAGGCAACGTTGTAGCGGTCAGACAAGCCTCGAACCACTACAAATTTATCATCCTGAATGCTGGTTCCACTCACCCTCTTCAATGCCTCACCTACGCTTTTATCCGGAGACTTTTTTATGGTTTCCATCGACACCCCGTCAGAAATGGCTGCGTTTGCCCTTTGCATGTTTAATATAGCCGCTACCGACTCTTTTCTGGGTGTGAAAGTGATCACCACCTCGTCCAGAACCTTGGCTTCCCGTTCCAGCGACACATCGAGCTCTGTAAGTAAACCATTTTTAACTTCAACTCCCGAAACAGTTTTTGGTTGGTAACCAATATATTCGAATCGGAATGTATAAGAGCCCTCCTTCAGCGGAACGTTATAACGGCCATCCTTATCCGTAAGGAAAATATGACCCCCCTCTTCGCAACTTATAGTTAAGCCCGCCAGTAATTCGTTTGTTTCTGCATCCATTACTTTTCCGGCAACAGTACCTATGGAATCCTGCGCCTGCGCCAGCAATCCCGCTATGGCAAGTAATGTGGTAAAGATTAGTACATTTAGTTTCACGTCTTTAAATTTTGAAGCAAAACTATCTACACCATGTTACGCCCTCATTATGAGAACATTAAGAGATTGTTATGAGGCTATGAAGAAATTATTAACAGCGATCAAGGGAATTCAGCAGATGTTTCATTGAGGCTCAAGCGCTTATTTTTTTCATGTTAAGTTATTATTAACTCTTCAGTTATCGTTTAAACACCGATCCAGAAGTTTAATTTTGCATTCAAATTTACAGGATGGGTATTAATACAATAATGAAGTTTTTCATGCCTAAAGACAGGGTTTTTTATTCGCTGTTTGAAAAGGTTGCTGATAACGTAGCAAACATGGGCAGTATCTTAAAAGATCTTGTAGGCGAACCGGATTTTGACAAACGGGGAGCGCTGATAGCCAAGCTGGAGGATCTTGAGCACGTAAATGACGATTATACCCATAACATCTTTACCGAATTAGGACGGAATTTTATCACTCCATTTGACCGGGAAGATATTCACTATCTGGCATCTGCGCTGGATGATATCGCAGATTATATTTATTCGTCTGCGAAGAAAATAAATTTCTATAAGGTAAATCCTAATGATCAGGGCATTCAAAAAATGGCCGATCTGATTGAGCAGGCTTCGTATCAGGTGAGAAATGCGGTGATCGAATTGAGAAATATGAAAAATATGCGTCAGATTACCGATGCCCTCGTAAAGGTTAACAGCATTGAGAACCAGGCTGATGATATTTTCGATTTGAGTATTGATCGCTTGTTTGATATGGAACCGGATGCAAAGGAAGTGATTAAGAAAAGGGAAATATATCAGGTGATGGAAACCGTAACCGATAAATGTGAAGATGCGGCAAACGTAATTGAATCAATCATTATCAAGTACGCATAATACACTGCAATATTATCGGGGTTCGGGTAGAATATCAAATTTGAAATAATGCTCAGTTTTCTCATAGTAACTATAGTTCTCGCTGTCATCTTTGATCTGATCAATGGCTTTCATGACGCAGCCAACTCTATCGCAACAATTGTATCCACCAAAGTTCTCACACCGTTTCAGGCTGTACTCTGGGCAGCTTTTTTCAATGTGGTGGCTTATTTTATTTTTGATCTGAATGTTGCAGATACAGTAGCGAAAACGGTAAAAAACAGTAGTATTAATCTGGAAGTGATTTTTTCCGGATTAATTGCATCTATCGCCTGGAACCTCCTTACATGGTGGTTTGGAATACCCTCCAGCTCTTCACATACTTTGATCGGGGGATTTGCAGGGGCAGCAATTGCTCACGCAGGTACCTTTTCTGTTGTTGCAAAAGATAAAGTTTTACTGACCTTCTTCTTTATATTCACCGCACCGCTGATAGGTATGATAATGGCTTATATTATCACAGTTATCATCGTAAATATTTGCCGGAGTGCAAATCCTTATCGCGCCGATAAATGGTTCAAGCGATTACAACTGGTTTCTTCGGCTTTATTCAGTATTGGTCACGGAGGTAATGATTCACAAAAGGTAATGGGAATAATTTCGGCTGCCCTTCTGGTTTATATAACTCATTTATCAGGTACTGGCGCTGAAGTACCTCATTGGGCGCAGGTTACTCAGGTTGCCGACGCAAATGGCGTAATGAAGATTGCCCATATTCCAACCTGGGTTCCTGTTGTATGTTATGGAGCCATTGGCTTAGGTACCTTGATGGGAGGGTGGAAAATCGTTAAAACCATGGGTACGAAAATTACAAAGGTTACTCCCTTGGAAGGGGTAAGTGCGGAAACGGCAGGCGCTGTTACCTTGTTTCTTACTGAGAAGTTGGGCGTACCCGTTAGTACCACACATACTATTACCGGTTCAATTATTGGTGTTGGACTCACCAAGCGGGTGTCTGCAGTGAGATGGGGGGTTACGATTAATCTTTTATGGGCGTGGATTCTCACCATTCCCGTAAGCGCCCTTCTTGCAGCAATGATCTACTACGTGGTGTCCTATATTTCCGGTTCCTGAGAATAGCTTTCTATTTATTTCACCATTTAGTTTTTGCCAGGGGCGGATTTTTGCCTTGGAAATTGTATTTTGGGCATCCATAACTAAAACTAAATTTTAC
>DATCKB010000160.1:0-2817 GCA_036562505.1 Parasegetibacter sp.
CTTCTGATTATATGCCACATTTTCGGCCCAGGAATCAGCCCCATTAATCTGCTTCCTCAGACCAGCAACACGTTCACTGAACCCATCATGACCGAAAGGTACTTTTCCGTCTGCCATATTCTTACTATGCGAAAGCGCCGAAGCGGCAATTTCCCCGTCCATATTCAGTGCAGCCAGATTTTTACCGAGCCGGTGCTTATTAATCAACTGGAGAATTTCCCGCTCCATTTTTCTTAAGTCATCGGGACTCATTACCAGCTCACGGCTTCCTTCGCGCCGGGTTAAATTTTTTGCGGTGGTGCAACTCAACAGGGGAATTGTCCCCACACTCGTGACGGATAACAACAAAAGACATCCGATAAACAGACTATGCATTTACCTGTATTTAAAAGTCTACATTTAATGAAAAGGACGGGCCGACAGCAATAGGTAAGTTAATCAAGTTTTATTCCCTGATAAACCTGATTTCCTTAGAAAAATGTTATAAATGTGACTTTTATTTTGACTTTAGTTCCCCAAATAGGTATCCAGCTCATCCATCATATTCTTACTTCCGATGAATAATGGAGTACGCTGGTGAAGTTGTTCGGGTACTATGTCGAGGATCGGCTGGGTTCCGTTTGTAGCCCTGCCCCCTGCAACCTCAAGAATAAATGCAAAAGGATTGCACTCGTATAACAGACGGAGTTTTCCGTTTGGCTTATCGGTAGTACCAGGATACATAAAAATACCGCCCTTAATCAGATTACGGTGGACATCAGCAACCATACTACCTATATAGCGCTGCGAATAAGGTCCGCCGTTAGCTTTGGTTTTACGCTGACATTCGTTTATATAATTGCGCACTTTCTCATCGTACTGAAAGAAGTTACCATGGTTTACTGAGTAGATTTTCCCTGATTCCGGACATTTCAGATCCGGATGACTCAGGCAGAACTCGCCAATGGAAGGATCCAGGGTAAACCCATTCACACCTCTCTTAGTAGCATAAACCATCATGGTAGAAGAGCCGTAAATGATATATCCCGCTGCAACCTGCTTTCTGCCCGGTTGAAGAAAATCAGCTTTGGTTACAGGTTTTCCCTTTTCGGTCACTCTTCTGTAAACGCTGAAAATAGTTCCTATAGAGACGTTCACATCGATGTTTCCGCTTCCATCCAGCGGATCCATTAACACCACATATTTTGAGTTATTACTTACTTCGTCATCAAATACAACGATATCGTCATTCTCCTCACTACCAACCCCGGCACAGCTGATTCCGTGTCTCAACACTCCGATGAACTGATTGTTCGCAAATACATCCAGCTTTTTCACATCTTCGCCCTGTACATTTACCGAACCTGCATCACCCAGAATATCTGCCAGTCCGGCTTTATTTACTTCCACATTCACCCGTTTTGCCGCCAGTCCGATATCTCTCAGCAAACCACTTAGCTCACCGGTTGCTACCGGAAATTTTCTCATTTCCTGAATAGTGAATTCATCGAGGGTTTGCACTTTTCTGTTAATTAGGCTCATATCAGCTTATTATTTTATTCCGCAAATATAGGACGAGGAATACAAACAAGGAAACGACACAAAAACACCGGCCATTTTTCAACATTTTCTTCCTCTGATATTCCGAAAATCACTTAATGCATTATGATGAAAGTACCAGTGATGAAGCCAGCTGTGTGCATTATCTTTGCATTCAATTTAAATTTTATGCAGGTTTTTAAGTTTGGTGGTGCGAGCATCAATAATCTGGAAAGAATACAACAAATCCCTACGATTCTGGATCGTTTCCGCGGAGAATCTGTTTTGATGGTGATTTCAGCAATGGGTAAAACCACCAATGCACTGGAAAAAGTAGTAGCGGCTTTTGTCGACGGAAAGAAAGATGAGGCATTGCATTTGTTTAATGTGATTAAAGAAAATCATCTCACCCTTGCAAAATACCTTCTTGTGAAGGAGTATAATCCTGCTTATGAAACTTTAAGAAATATATTTACCGAAGCAGAATGGTTATTACATGATAAACCCGTACGTGAATATGATTATTACTACGATCAGATTGTATGTACCGGGGAATTGATGTCATCTGCTCTGATCAGTTATTATTTAAAGGAAGAAGGGTGGGCGAACGACTGGCTCGATGTGAGAGATGTACTTCAGACAGATAATAATTTCCGCGATGCCAATATTAACTGGAAGGTAACTTCGGTAAAAACCAGTCAACACATCACCCCATTGCTATCCGGCACAAAGCTCGTCATTACCCAGGGCTTTATCGGCTCTACAGATGACAATGAAAGTACCACACTCGGACGGGAAGGAAGTGACTTTACTGCTGCAGTTTTTGCAAATATTCTTAACGCAGAAAAAGTGGTCATTTGGAAGGACGTACCGGGTGTAATGAATGCAGATCCTAAAATGCTACCTGATGCAATCGTCATTCCTGAATTAAATTACCGCGAGGTCATTGAAATGTCGTACTACGGCGCACAGGTAATACATCCGAAAACAATTAAACCGCTTCAGAATAAAAACATCCCGCTGCTGGTGAAATGTTTTCTGGATCCTGATGCAGCCGGAACAATCATACATAAAGCAACGGTAAAGGGGCTCCCTCCGGTGGTGGTGTTGAAAAACAATATGGTGTTGATTTCTTTAAACACGGTAGATTTTTCATTTGTCGGAGAGAAGCCTGTGAAAGAACTTTATACCATATTAGGTGCATTGCATATCCGTCCGGCTTTAATGCAGAATGGTGCTGTTAATATTCTTTGTTGTGTAGACGATCATCCGGAAAAAATAGAGAGGCTGGCTCTGGAA
>DATCKB010000170.1:0-3671 GCA_036562505.1 Parasegetibacter sp.
ATAAAATAATGCCTATTCTGGTGCAGTAATTTTAGCAATCAAACACTACAAGCTTAACTTCACCCACCAACTTAAACTCTCAACTCGACAATGACGAAAGATGATGCAAGGTCAGCATGGATCTGATCAAGGTCAGCATGGATCTGATATTAGTAAAAAAGCACAACATTTCCGTTTCACTTTGCATGCCCGCAGGCAATCCTGGCAACATTTCATTGGAGCACTTCTGCCACCTAAGGTATTTCACGCAAGATGACAACAGAAACCTCTGAAAAAGCATGAGAGATAGCTGCAGGTAATCCGGTGAAAGTAACCTTTCATGATCCAAATGCTGCATAAATCTTTTGGTACCGCTTGTAAGTGTCTGACCGACAACGTGATGAAATAATATAGTTGTTACAATATACTGTTATATCAATTTTCACATAAAGCCTCCAATATGGCCAGAAATGAAGATCAAAGTAGTAGCTCAACCACCCCTTATAAATTTGCACTGCCGAAATACTCTTACCAATCGTACACGCTCATTCTACTGTATAATTCTAACAGATTTCTGTAAATTTAACCCATGTGCAATGCCAAGTCATATCACTCCAAACAGAATGCGGTTTTTAACGGCGAAGAATTAAATGATAAATCGGGAATCAACACCCTTTTTAAATCGGGATTTGAATATGACGATTGGCCGATTTTAATTGATCCATCCGAGGGAATTATTGCAGCTCACTGGGAATTTATTGCGCCCTGGTTAAAAAACTGGAATGAGGTAAAACAATCACGCTCGAAATTCACGACTCTTAACGCTGTCGGTGAACGACTGCTGGAAAGCAGACTCTACAACGAAGCCGCCAGAAAACGCAGATGCCTGGTAGTAGTCACCGGTTTCTACGAATGGAGACACTACAAACCTGAAGGCGCTAAAACTGTTGCTAAATACCCCTATTATATTACTCTTCGTCAGAACCGGCCTTTTTTCATGGCTGGCGTATATCAACCATGGACAGACAGAGAAACGGGTGAAACAATAAATACATTCGCTACAGTAACCTGCGCAGCAAATGAACTAATGGCTCAGGTACATAATTCAAAATGCCGGCAACCAACAATACTTCCGGAAGAACTTGCTAAAAAATGGCTAAGCAGAGATCTTAGTGATTCTGAAATCACACAGTTGGCTGGCTATCAGATCCCCGCATCAGAAATGATAGCGTATCCGGTACGAAAAGATTTTCGGCAAATTCCAGATCCATTGGAACCCTGTGAATATCTCGAACTCCCTCCTATCTTGTAATGATTTTGCAGTCGAATTTAATTCGGCACAGAAATTGAAAGATTACTATTGTGTGAAACAGTAAATTAAAATCCGTATTGCAAAAAAATTAGTCTACCTTCACTCCCTACTTCATCTTTTAGAGTCAGAACAATTTAGACAAAGCGTTGATAATCAGGAACAGCTCGATTTTTTTCTCCCTCTTCTAAGGCCTTGGCAGACATTCACTGACTTTAAAAAACATTATTATGTCCATTACTACAAACCTATCCGCCAAACTCGAATTACTTCGTGCAGAATTCTCCGTTGTTCTCAGAAAATATAAAGCTTCATTGAAAAAAGACGAAATATTTGAGATCAGAAAAAAAATCCTTACGCAGTTGCGTAAGATCGAAAATGAAATTGCAGAACTGGAGAGAATCCAGCATTTGCAAACCGGGCAGATCAATCAACCAGAAGTAACGGAGAACAGTCGTACCTGAGATATTCAACGCTTCACTATCGCCCGCTTCCAGAGTTTATACAATTCAAACCATAATACCGATATAATTGCTATAGCAATAGCGGTCAGCAGCTCTGTTCCGCTTAACGGAGTTACTTTGAAAAATTTACTTACGGGCGGTACGTAAATAATTACAAGCAACAATGCCAACGTTAGAGCAGTAATGCCGAAGAATAACCAGTTGCGGTTCTTCATGCTCTCAAATAAACTATAGTAAAATGACCGGTTAGTCATACTTAAAAATATATTCGCAAAAATCAGCGTGGAAAACACCATAGCCCTGGTCTTTTCTTCGTCCCCACCGTTTTGCACGGTGTACTGATAGGCAAATAATACTCCCATTGTAATGATTAACCCCTGAATTATACTGATCAATAACTCTTTTCCGTTCAGAAAAGTATCGGTAACCTTCCGGGGCTTTCTCAACATCGCATTCTTTTCAATAGGTTCGTTCTCATAAACAATTGAACAGGTAGGGCCCATCAATAATTCCAGAAATATTACATGCACCGGTGTAAAAATCTGCGGAAACACCCAGCCTAAAAATAGCGGTAAGGAAACCGTCAGAATAATAGGTATATGAATGGAAATAATATACTGAACCGCTTTCTTAATGTTAGCATAAATTCTTCTTCCTGATGCAATACCGGTAATCAGTTTGTCTAAATTATCATCAGTAATCACCAATGCTGCTGCTGCCCTGGCTATCTCGGTTCCCTTATTACCCATAGCCACGCCGATATGCGCAGCTTTTAAGGCGGGTGCATCATTCACACCATCTCCTATCATGGCTACCACCTCCCCTTTCTTCTTCAATGCGTTCACCACTGCAAGTTTTGCGTCGGGGAACATTCTCGTGAACAAAGTTTTTTCTTCCACTAACTTCATCAATTCCTCCCCCGAACACCGCACAATTTCTTTTCCTTCCACTACCTCAGAGGTATTTAAAATTCCGGCTGAGCCTGCTATACTTTTTGTAGTATCTGCATTATCTCCGGTAATTACTTTTACTTGAATTCCCGCATCATATATTTGCCTGAAAACATCTTGTATGCCCTGCTTGGGAGGATCGAAGAATACTACCAACCCAAGAAATTCGAAATCGAAATCCTGTTGTTTCCCGGGAAACCGGTTTCCGCTGAATGCAGATTTTGCCACTCCCAATACACGATAGCCATCTCGACCGAGTTCCTGAATTTTATCCCGCATTTCTTTCTTTTTCGCTTCAGGCATCGAAGAAACTTCGAGAATCGCTTCCGGCGCTCCCTTTGCCGCTATAATCCGGTTTTTGTTTTCATCTTCGTAAATATGGGTCATCATAGGCGGCCGGCCTTCCAGCGGATATTCGTGAATCATGGAAAAACTGCTTCGCTGATCTGTTGCCTGAGTTTCTGTATACACCTGATGCAGGGTTTTCTCCATCACATCAAAGGGAACTGGTTCGCTGCTCCATACCGAATAACTGATAAGTTCACTTAAGGCGTCATCATTGAATGACTGCTGGTCATAGAGCTTGTCTGACCGGTAATCGTACAGATATTTCAGCTGCATCGTGTTCTCAGTAATAGTTCCGGTTTTGTCGGTACATATGACCGTAGTACTTCCAAGTGTTTCAACAATGCTGCTTTTCTTGATAATGATTCCATCGCGCATCAGCTTCCAGGCACCCAGCGCCATGAAAGTGGTGAATGCTACAGGTATTTCTTCAGGTAAAACCGACATAGCCAGGGTTAATCCGGCTAACAGACTATCAACAATATTCCCGGAATTGAAATAACTGACTATGCAAACGAGCAGAAAAATAATGATCCCCACCACAGCCATTCGCTTAACAAATTTCCGGATCTGTATTTGCAGCGGAGATTCTTCCTGTTTAATATCTGCTATTGAGGTGCCGAT
>DATCKB010000176.1:0-1798 GCA_036562505.1 Parasegetibacter sp.
CTTCTGAAGCTCGAAGAACTGTTCGGGTATTAAAACTTATTGAATTTAACCGGTATAGGGCTGTGTCATTATTCGATACAGCCCTTATTTTTGACTTCCGGTAAAGCCTCTGTTTGTTTCTGGGTTTTCCCTGCCATCTCGGATGCTTTTGATAACTCCTGCTTGCCTGATCGGATTTTGTAAGTGCGTTTTTGATCAAAAATGCCGGTTCCTCACAACTAAATTTGTGAATTTTAGGTTTCCATCTCTTAAATTTGTTGCCGTCAAACCATAACCAGAAACAATGAAGAAACCTATCTTACTGTTGCTAACGGCTACACTATTTCATTTTTTAGCCCCCGCTTTTTCTGTTGCTCAGAATTTTTCTGATGCTGAAATCAAACGTTGGAATAAACAAGCAAAAAATGTTACGATCATTCGTGATACATGGGGAATACCGCATGTTTACGGAAAAACTGACGCTGATTGTGTTTTCGGAATAATGTATGCGCAATGTGAAGACGATTTCAGAAGGGTAGAGAATGGATATATTGATATGCTTGGTCGTTCAGCAGAAGTGAAGGGTAAAAATAATATCTACAATGATGTATACACCCGGCTGGTTATCGATTCTGCTGAAGCGGTGGAAGATTATCACAATAGTCCCGCCTGGTTGAAAAAACTGCTGCATGCATTTGCAGATGGAATGAACTATTTTCTTTATAAGAATCCACATGTTAAGCCTGCTTTAATACAACGTTTTGAACCCTGGTACCCGTTATTATGGACAGACGGCAGCATGGGCCATATTAATACAGCGGGTGTAACGGTAACGGAGGTGCGAAAATTCTATTCGGCGCTTGAATCTGCCGGATCAGGAATGTCCGCTACAGGTGCTGGCATTTTTGCTTCAGGTGAATTGGATGATGATTATGCTGAATCATCGGATGGAGTTATGACGGATCTGCTTCGGGATATGCACAGCGGATCAAACGGATTTGCTATTGCTCCGTCGAAAAGTGAATCAGGAAACGCGATGCTTTTTATCAACCCGCACGTGAGTTTTTATTATCGTCCCGAAGTACATGTGATCAGCAAGGAAGGATTAAACGCGTACGGAGCATTAACATGGGGACAGTTTTTTGTTTATCAGGGTTTTAATGAACGTTTGGGTTGGATGCATACTTCCGGCTATTCCGATGTTGCAGATGCCTATGAAGAAGAAGTGGTAAAAAAAGGTGACTCGCTCTATTATTTATATGAAGGAAGTCTGAGACCGGTTAAGAAAAAAATATTTAGAATAAAGTACAAAGAAGGAAATGAAATAAAAGAGCAGGAAGTAACCGGTTATTTCACTCATCATGGTCCGGTTATGGCTAACCGTAATGGCAAATGGATAAGTGTGAAAGCTTTAAACCGGAATATTAACGGATTGCTTCAGTCGTGGTTACGGACAAAAGCCAGGAATTTTGCGGAATTCAAACAAACCATGGAATTCAAGGCAAATCCTACCAATAACACCATGTATGCAGATTCTGATGGGAATATCTCATATTGGCATGGTAATGTAATTCCCAAAAGAGACACCAGTTTCAACTGGTTGTTACCGGTAGATGGAACGATAGCTGCTACGGAATGGAAGGGGATGCATGCATTGGATGAAATTGTTCAGGTACATAATCCTTCAAACGGTTGGATACAAAATTGTAATTCCACGCCGTTTGCAGCGGCAGGAGCTAATAGTCCGCGTAAGGAAGATTATCCTTTTTATATGGCAACAGAGGCGGAGAATTTCCGGGGGATTAACGCACTGAGAATC
>DATCKB010000439.1:0-2939 GCA_036562505.1 Parasegetibacter sp.
CGCCGAAGAAGGTCCACCGGAGCAGATTTTCAATAATCCTCGTCAGGAGCGCACTCGAGAGTTTCTAAAACGCGTGTTGAACGCCTAAGCATACGATGCTACGGCTTTAACGGTTCGAGACCGGTGTAGAAACAACCGGCTCGAACCGTTTTTTATTAGCAAAAGTATTCGTGTATTTATACAGAGGAGATCTATTTGTGGTGGACGGAAAAACAATTGCTACTTATGTGACTGACATCGCTGCCCTGCTCTTCCTGTTGGGGATTCTCAATACCGGAACGATCTTGAACAACCGGCGGAAAAGACCATTTACTTATGCGATTGCGCTCACTATAGTGATTATTCTCGCCGAAGCCGGAACCATTCTGGCCGCCGGCGGGGGTTCTGTGGTGCGAACCATTAACATCATCTGCAATATTCTCGGATTCGCGTTGACGCCGCTGATCCCTTTGGTCTTACTGTATATCGTCGAAGCGCCAGCTCACAGGCCCCCCAAGTGGTTGCTACTGCCAACAGTGATCAATGTTGTTGCTGTGGTCCTATCGCCTTTTTATCGATTGGTCTTTCATATCGATGCCCAGAATCAATACTTTCGGGGAGATTACTTTTTCATCTTTGTGCTTGTTTATATCATTAATCTATTCTATCTGATTCTGGGCACTTTGCATTTGGGCAAGAAATACAATTACCCGATCTCACGCAAAATCGTTGCGCTGTCCCTGTTTACCATCGTCGGTACGAGTGTGCAGCTCGTTTACCCATGGGTTTATTCTTCGTGGCATTGTGTGACGGTTGCCTTATTTTTGTACTTTCTGTTGTTGGCTGAGTTTGACAGCAGTTTCGATACGCTGACAGGTCTTTATAATCGGGCGGCTTTCAACAAAGCGGCCAAGCGTATGGTTAACGCGAAAGGGTTTTCGGTGATTGTCTTAGATATTAACGATTTTAAGACTATCAATGATACCTATGGGCATGAATACGGAGATGTCGTGATTAAGGCGGTAGCGGAAATAATTAGAGAAGCGTTCAGTCAATGTGGAACCTGTTATCGGGTCGGAGGCGATGAATTTTACATCATTTGTAATACCACCGATTCCAATAAGCTTGAAGATCTACTCAAAAAGATGACCAGTGCAATTATCGTCAGACGCGAGGTAGACAGCCGGTTACCGATGGTTTCATACGGATTTAGTATTTACCGGGGCGGAGAAACACCTGACATACGCCAAAAATTCGAAGAGGCTGATCACCAAATGTATTCGTTTAAGAAGCGCTACAAGGACAGTGTTGCCGGGGATGATGTGATTTAAAATTTGGAGTCCCTACCATCCGTGCTCCCGAGCAATTGACTAGCGAGTATAATTTAATTCCATTTGAGTTAGGGGACCCGCGGAAGCTGGCTCCGCTTATCCGATGTTACATTATAATAACATAAAGCGGGTATAATCGGCGAATTTAGTGGATATTTTTAGTATTAATGTTATAGTAGAATAACATTTAATTTGACTGCTAAATAGAATGGAGTATAATTATACTTGGGGAGAGTGCTTTGTTATGAATGCAATTCTGGGGGCAAGGATTAGGAGTTTACGGCTCGCGAAGGGCTTAACCCAAGAAGAAATTGCCGAACAATTGAACTGCTCAAGACAAAAGTATGCCCGGATTGAAAAAGGTCTAATCGATATTTCTTATGCCAGCTTGACCAAGATCGCCCAAATTCTCAACGTCAAAGTTGAGGAGATTACCTCTGCGGTCAACGATACTGCACAAGAACAGCTGATGTTTCGCGGGAGTAGCAGCGATGATAAGTTTGCTTTCATCGCTGATATGATCGATACTTTCTACGCTCATCGCAGACTTTATTACAGTGTCCGGCAGGATGATGAAAATGAATAATCCCTGGCTTGCCATAGAAAAAAAAGCCGACAAAGTGAGAGAAAACTGCAATGTCACAGACTATGGCGTGCATAACATATTTGAAGTTGCCGAAAAACTCGGTTATCGAGTTATTAGATATCCTATTGGAGATGCATTTCTGGGTTTTTCCATGCTCAAGGACTCTGAGCGAATTATTTTTTCTAATTCATCCTCAATATTATCGCGAGAGATTTTTACAGTGGCTCACGAAATAGGCCATCAACAGCTGCATTTATCTGAAACGGGTAGAACCTTGATCAGAGATGATAATTTTGATGAGCGAGATGAGTGCGAGGTTGAAGCTAATTATTTCGCAGCATGTCTGTTGATGCCGGCGGATAAGGTCAAAAAGTTTATTCGGTTAGAGCTTAATGGCAAAGAGGCCAATAAATGGAATGGTTTTGAAATTGCCAGGATACAGACGGCCTTTAACGTAAGCTGCGATATGGCTCTCGTACGTTTAAAGGCACTGGGACTACTGGATGAAGACCAGTTCGAAAAGTTGCAGCTGGAGAAGATCGAAAAGACGGCTACTAAATTATTGAAGGCTATTAATGGTAATGTCGATTTATGTACGGCAACAGAAGTAAAAACTGTTCCCGCAGAGTATTTAGAGTGGGCTATCTCTAACTACAAAGAAAAACTCATTCCCAAAAGTAGTCTAGCGGCTGCTTTAAAATACGTAGACTTAGACGTGGACGACTTTGTTGAACTGATAGCAGAAGAAGAGGAGGACGATAATGATATCGAAGATTTGCTAAGGGAGATGGAATAGTGGAGGCATCCCTCGACACAAATGTCATTATCCATCTGTATAAGGGAAATCTACAAAGTATACTGTTCAACAGGTTCGAAAAAATAAAGGTCTATGAGTTCATCCGAAATCATTTTTTAGAGCAGCTGATAACAGAAGAGGACTTAATTCGTTATTTCAATATAATCAACGATATTTCGGGACTAAACATGGATTGCAAGAAAAAGTTGCGAACATTCCTGAAGCGTTTTTGGACCGATCCATATAC
>DATCKB010000181.1:0-2624 GCA_036562505.1 Parasegetibacter sp.
TTCCAGGAATATGGAAAGCTCAAAGGTGCAATATCATTTATTTCAGGAATGCCGAATAAAGATAACCAGTTTGTTGTAAAAGTTGATCTCCCAGATGATTTAAGAACAGATAACGGTCATAAAATAATATTCAGCAACGGATTGGTAGCAGATGCAGAAATCATAACAAAAAAAGACAGGCTAATTTATAAGTTTTTTTACACGTTAAAAGGAATGATGAATAAATCATCAAAATCTACAATACCGAAACCAGGACTGGAAAATCAAACTCCTCATCCATAAACTATCATTTATGTCAATTCTCCGTTATTTTGAAAAATTACGCTTTATTGATTCTCTGATCAGGAAAAAAGCAACCGGAAATCAAGAAGAATTCTCCCGGAAAACTGGCCTAAGCAGAAGTGCTTTAAATGAATATTTAAAAGAGATGAAGAAGTTAGGTTTTCCGATATGCTTTTGTAGGAGGTTAAACTCATATTATTATGAGGAAGAAGGAAGCATGGTGGATTCCCTATTCGAGAACAAACTGCAAAAAGGTGAAATGAGAGAAATAAGTGGAGGTAACAGCCCAATATGGATCGATGAGTTTTTTGAAGACACCAGGAGCATTTATTCTTTTTTCTCATGTGGATAAGTTTTTTTTCAGTCCACTTATAATGGACTGAACTCTTGGAACTTTGTATATGAATTGAATTCATTTACAAAAACACTTGTCCCATGCTACTCTTATCCCCTTTACTTAACACTTCATTAGAGTCAAATGTAGTCAACACCGTTAGAAACCTGGTGCGAAGCTTAGACCTTAAAATTAGTACGACTAAGATTAAAGAAAATCTCCAACAGCATCCGGACTATCCAAGTCTGCTCAGCATCAGTGACGCGCTTACTAGCTGGAAAATATATAATGTTTCCCTCAAGGTAGATCCGGATAAATTAAAGGAGCTTCCCACTCCATTTATTGTTCAATTACGTGAAGGCAGGAATGCATTTTTCACCGTTGTAAAGGAGTTCAGTGAAGGGGAACTAGTCATTTCTGATATTTCCGATACCAGGTGGAAAACCATCAGTTTCAACGAATTTAAGCAAATCTGGACTGGTACCGTCACCCTTGTTGAACCCGAAGAAGGCTCAGGCGAATCCAATTATGCGCAGAGCAGGAAGAAAGAGCGTCTGCAGAAATTGGTCCCGACATTAACAATTTTCATCCTTTTAGGCTTAGTATTCTTTACAGGAATTACTTCATTTATTCATGCCGGTATTGTTGCCTGGTCTGCCGTTGCATTGCTGTGCCTGAAATTATTTGGTGCTTACGTTGGCGGATTGCTTTTGTTGTATGATATTGACAAGAGCAATGTAGCATTGCAAAAAGTTTGTAATGGTAGTAAGAATGTCAACTGTGGTGCCATTCTGCAATCCAAAGCGTCCAAAGTTTTGGGAATGTTCACCTGGAGTGAAATAGGGTTCATATATTTTGCAGGAGGACTAATTAGCCTGCTGGCGACCGGATTAAATGCTGTTATGATCACGCTGGTGGTTTGGCTAAATGTACTGGCACTCCCCTATATATTATTCTCCCTTTATTATCAATGGCGGGTAGCCAAACAATGGTGTGTCCTTTGTCTTACTGTACAAGGGGTGCTTGCAGCAGAAGCCCTAGTGGCCCTCAGTGGTGGGCTATATACGCTAACTCCCCTCGCTACCATCACCTTTAATCAGGGACTTGCCTTTTCTCTTTGCTTTATTCTTCCTTTTGTAGCATGGTTACTGTTAAAACCGTTACTGATTGCCGCAAAAGCAGGTAACAAAAACAAGATGGAACTAGTCAGATTAAAAAATAATACAGAAATATTTGAAAGTCTTTTGCTTCGTCAGAAACAAATCACTGAACAGCCTGCGGGCTTAGGTCTTATATTGGGTAATCCTAATGCTAAAAACAAGATTATTAAAGTCTGCAATCCCTATTGTGGGCCATGCGCTAAAGCTCACCCGGAAATAGACCGTTTATTAGAGCATAACCCAGACTTGCAGGTGCAGATCATCTTTACTGCTTCCAGCGATGAGAAAGATACAAAAGCAGCCCCGGTGCGGCATCTGCTGGCCATTGCGGAGAAATATGACCAGCCTACCCTTGCCAAAGCGCTTGACGACTGGTATAATGCACCTGTAAAAGATTACGAAACATTTGCGGCTAAATATACCATGAACGGAGAGCTGCAGAAGCAATCCCACAAGCTTGATGCGATGAAGCATTGGTGCGGTAAAACAGATATCGCATTCACCCCAACCTTTTTCATTAATGGTTATCAAATGCCGGAAATGTACAGCATTGGTGATCTCAAACACTTTCTAACCTGAACTTCTTATCGATAAGCAACCAGTAAGCAGCAGAGCCGGATCCCTCTGCTGCCAAAAGTTGAACAGCCGCTACTGCGTCACAGGCTCTAAATGAGAGCAACAATTTTGAAAATCATCAAAAATAAAAACGATGAAAAAAATGAAACAAAGTCTTAGAAATCTTAACTTAGGGGAAGACAGGATTCTGAACAGGAAAGCGTTAAAGAAAATAGTAGGTGGTGGTGCTACATGGTGCGGAGGTCTTTATGATGATTGCAGCAGTTCAGAAC
>DATCKB010000209.1:0-2080 GCA_036562505.1 Parasegetibacter sp.
AATGAACCATCCTCCGGGCAATAGCAAATTCTTCTCAACAATCAGTTTCGGAATTTCATCAATAGTCTGCAGGGCATAAGGCGGACCTGCGAAGATCATATCATACTGACGATTACATTGCTGAATAAACCTGAACACATCTGATTTCACCACAGTTAAATTGTCGAGTCCAAGTGTACTCTTTGTCTTTTCAATAAATCCTGCCATGGTGGGGTCTTTCTCTACTATGGTAAGATTACCCGCACCTCTGCTGGCGAGTTCGTAACTGATACTACCTGTTCCTCCAAACAAATCCAGCGTAGTAATACCTTCCAGGGAAATGTTATTTTCAAGAATATTAAAAAGACCTTCTTTTGCAATATCCGTTGTAGGTCGGGTAAAGGGCATTTTTGCCGGAGGATTTACTTTCCTTCCACCTAATTCACCTCCAATGATACGCATAGACCTAAATTAAAAATGGGTATGAAGAAATGTGAAGGAAACTCATCAAAAGCTGCGTCGTAGTTGATTTCAGACGGACGAGCAGCAAAATCGGCTCTGAAAAAATACTTACATATCTCGTCATACAGACCTGAACTGCTGTCGAGTAATCCCGAAAGATTAACCTTCAGGGTATTCACGTCAAGCGAGAACTGCTCTCTCACATTTAGTAAATAATATATCGCTTCTTCACTGCTGTTGTAGCTGATATTCTGAATCAGATTTATTTTTCCGTTGATGGTGAGAGCAACCATCATTCTGCCCGGATAGAATACTAAATCCATTACCGCTTCTTCCTGATCGTTTCGTTGTTTTAAACTTTTGAGCAAAACAGAATAGCAATGCGAACAACTTTCCTCGCTGAACCTGCTTGCGATGAGATCATACACTCCGGAAGGAATACGGTACACATTCACGATCCCGTGGGGGTGAATGGTTTCGGTCATTACCTCACTGTTATGCAGATTTCCGCAAATGGTATTCAAGGCATTTTCGCTCAGTCCGAATTCGTGCAATTCTTCAGGAAAAAGTATAGCATCCGGCAGACTGCAGCAGATCCAGGTTGCTTTGTATGGCTTTCTTACAGAATCATTGGTAAGGAGAAAATCCTGGATATGTTTTTCGACAGATTCCGTTCCGGGCAGATAATTGTACTGTTCCAGAGCGGTTATTTTATTTGAAGATTCCAGAAAAACTGCTGTAGTAATAGTCCGCTCGCTTAAATCAATCAGCAAGTGTGCGTCTCCGTAATCCAGCCCGACGGGAAACTTCGCCGGTACCTTAAATGAGGGCGTTAATGCGGCACTTGTTAGCATAGTGCAATAATACAAAATAATGAAAGAACCGGAGTGCTTAAACCTACTTGTTTTTGTGCAGTTCGTAAGTCACTCCGGCACTTCCTTCTATGCCCGCAACGGGCAGGGTAAGCTTGTTGATTCTTACTCTTATATACCGGGCTATTGAAAATTCTTTTAATATCTCCTCTGCCAGTTCCTGTGCAACAGTTTCCAGTAAATCTCCGGGGCGTTCCATATGTTCCTTTACCTTCTGATAAAGTGTAACATAATCAATAGTGTTATTGATAGTCGTTTGGATTCCCGGTTCTGCTTCGTATTTAACATCTACGGATACTTCAAACTCATTACCCAACAGTTTTTCTGCTTCATATAAGCCATGAAAGGCATGAAATCGCAGTTGGTTGAGATGTATCGTAAATATTTGTTTCATCAGTGAGCCGGACCGTGAACAGACAGGAATCTTTCAGCATCCAGGGCGGCCATACATCCGCTGCCTGCCGCAGTTACAGCCTGGCGATACATTTTATCCTGAACATCACCGGCAGCAAAAACTCCTTCTATATTCGTTTTCGAAGTACCGGGAATAGTTTTGATATATCCCGCTTCATCCATATCTAGCCAGCCTTTGAATATATCAGAATTAGGTTTGTGTCCTATCGCTACGAAGAATCCGCTGATTGCAACTTCCTGTGTTTCGCCGGTTTTGTTGTTCCTGATTCTTACAGCTTCTACTTTATTTTCACCGAGGATTTCATCAGTTTCTGAGTTCCAGTAAATTCTGATGTTTTCAGTTGCTTTTACTC
>DATCKB010000215.1:0-3721 GCA_036562505.1 Parasegetibacter sp.
GAGGTTGGCTTTGAAAATTGAGATTTTTCGGTCGAAAAGTCAATTTTTTCTTAATGGTGGATATCTTTTTCGTAAAAAACTGAGAAAAATTTGGATTTTTTTCCGGAAATAGATTTCCTTTGCTCTCAAATTTTAAAACGATGTCATTACGTTTCCCTGCGTTGGCTAACATTTCAGCCCCAAAAGAGGGGGTAAATCCGCCCGCCTCTCTGAAAATCACTTCCATTTTTAATGAGAATGTTTTCACCCTGGAAAAAGCCCGTGCATTTCTGAGCGATGAAGCGTTCAAGAGCATGGTGAATTCCATCAAAGGTGGAAAGAAAATCGACCGCAATATGGCGAACCAGATCGCCGCGGGTTTAAGGCAGTGGGCAGAGTCTAAAAACGTCACCCACTACACTCACTGGTTTCAGCCATTGTCGGGTGCAACAGCCGAAAAACACGATTCATTCTTTACCATCAAAAGTGACGGTACAGCTATTGAAGAGTTCGACGGAGCAGCGCTGATACAGCAGGAACCCGATGCATCTTCTTTCCCTAGCGGTGGTTTGAGAGTAACTTTTGAAGCCAGAGGTTATACCGCGTGGGACCCTTCATCTCCGGCCTTTATTATGGAAATGAGTGCCGGAAAAACACTGTGTATACCCACCATTTTTGTTTCTTATACCGGTGAATCGCTGGATTATAAAGCTCCTTTGCTGAAAGCACTCGAGGCAATTAATAAAGCGGCAGTAGACGTTTGTAATTATTTTGACAAAAACATTACCAAGGTAACGCCAACCTTAGGTTGGGAGCAGGAATATTTTCTGATTGATGAAGGATTATATAATGCCCGACCTGACCTGGTAATGAGCGGCAGAACAGTATTCGGTCATTCTCCGGCAAAAGGTCAGCAACTGGAAGACCACTACTTCGGTTCCATTCCTGAAAGATTGTATGCTTTCATGCGTGATTTTGAGCAGGAAGCGTATAAGCTGGGAATTCCTCTGAGAACAAGACACAACGAGGTGGCACCAGCGCAGTTTGAATGCGCACCGATATTTGAAGAAGTCAGTGTAGCCGTTGATCACAACACTTTGCTGATGGATGTGATGGATAGGGTAGCACGCAGACATTCATTACGTGTATTGCTGCACGAAAAACCATTTGCCCGAATCAACGGTAGTGGTAAACATAATAACTGGAGCATGGCTACAGATACCGGTGTAAACTTACTTGCACCTGGCAAAACGCCCAAGACAAATCTCATGTTCCTGACATTCTTCGTTAACGCCATTAAAGCTGTTCATGACTACGCAGACCTGCTGCGCGCATCGATAGCTTCTGCGAGTAACGATCACCGTTTGGGTGCAAACGAAGCTCCTCCGGCTATCATCTCGGTGTTCATTGGTCAATATCTGAGCAAGGTACTGGCCGACGTGAAAGAGAGAGTAGGAGAGAACTTTGATGAACAGGATGAAGCTATCCTGAAACTGGATCTGCACAGAAGCATTCCCGAATTGCTGCTCGACAATACAGATCGAAACCGTACTTCTCCGTTTGCATTTACCGGTAACAAGTTCGAATTCAGAGCTGTTGGTTCTTCTGCAAACTGCGCAAATGCAATGACAGTGCTGAATACGATTATGGCTGATACACTGAAGAACTTTAAGAAGGAGGTTGATGCCCTGATTGAAAAAGGTGAGAAGAAAGAAATTGCCATCATGCACGTGATTCGCGAATATATTGTTGCCAGCGAACGAATTCTGTTTGAAGGTGATGGTTATAGCGAAGGATGGGAAAAAGAAGCTGAACGTCGCGGGTTGGAGAACGTAAAAACCACTCCGAGAGCTCTGGATGCCATGGTTACCGAGAAGGCTAAAAAACTTTTTGAAAGCCACGGAGTTTACAACCATGCAGAACTGGAAGCCCGCCATGAAATTGAGCTCGAAAAATATATCAAGAAAGTTCAGATTGAAGCGCGGATTATGGGGGAAATGGCTACCAGTCATATTCTTCCTGCCGCCATCAAGTATCAGAATACACTACTTCAGAACGTGAAGGGTATGAAAGATCTTGGGTTGCCGGAATCAACCTACCATACACAAAAACTGATTCTGGAGCGTATATCCGGGCATATCGCAGCTATCAGTACCATGGTGGTTGAAATGATTGACGCCAGAAAGAAAGTGAATAAAATTGAAGACACACGCGAGAAAGCAATAGCTTATTGCGAAAAAATCAAAGAGAAATACTTTGATTCGATCCGCCATCATGTTGACAAACTGGAACTGCTGGTAGACGACAAAGAATGGACATTACCTAAATACAGAGAACTGTTGTTCCTGAGATAATTTGGACGGGAATTAAGAGAGTGAAGCCAGAGGCTGTATCGATCATTGATACAGCCTCTTTTTTTATACCGCCTTAACGAGGTAAAAATTCTGCTTGCCGCGCTGTATCAAAAAGTACTGATCGTGCAATAGAACATCAGCCTGCAGTACATAAGCCAGGTCGGTTACTTTCGTCTTGTTGATACTAACTCCTCCGTTCTGTACCATTTTCCTGGCCTCACCTTTTGAAGGGAATATTTTTGAATCGGCCAGAAACTGTAAGAATTCCATTCCGCTGCTTAAAGCCTCTTTGCTCACTGTTACCTGTGGTACACCATCCATCACTTCCAGGAGTTGTTTTTCATTCAATGTACGAAGTGTATCGATCGCCGCCTGACCAAACAGAATTTCAGAAGCTTTCTGCGCAAATTCCAGATCTTCCTCACTATGAACCAGGATGGTCATTTCCTCGGCCAGAGCTTTTTGCAATTTTCTCAGATGCGGTGCTGTTTTGTGTTCAGCAATCATTGCCTTGATTTCTTCGATCGGTCGGAATGAAAAAATCATCACCATCCGCTCAGCATCCTCATCTGTCAGTTTCAGCCAGAACTGATAAAACAAATATGGTGAGGTTTTCTCTGCATCCAGCCAGATATTTCCGCCCTCAGATTTTCCGAATTTACTACCGTCAGCCTTCGTAATTAACGGAGTAGTCATCGCAAATGCTTCACCTCCGCCCATACGCCTGATTAATTCAGTCCCGGTTACGATATTTCCCCACTGATCGGCTCCTCCCATCTGTAATTTTACATTCTTCTCCTTATTCAGATAGTAGAAATCATATCCCTGAATAAGCTGGTAACTGAATTCTGTAAACGATAAACCCGTTTCCATCCGTTTTTGGACGGACTCCTTTGCAAGCATATAATTCACCGTAATATGTTTTCCCACATCACGGATAAAATCGAGAAAATTATAGTCTTTGAACCAGTCGTAGTTATTCACCATTACCGCACCGTTGGGCAGGGAAGGGGCAAAATCCAGAAATTTCTCCAGTTGTTTCCGCTGACCTTCACAGTTTTTGAACAGTGTTTCCTTGTCGAGCAAGTTTCTCTCGGCAGATTTCCCGGAAGGGTCTCCTATCATTCCTGTAGCTCCCCCGATAAGCACATATGGTTTGTGACCAGCCTGCTGGAGGCGCATTAAGAGAGTGATCTGCAGCAAACTACCCACATGCAGACTGTCGGCCGTGGGGTCAAATCCAATATATCCGGAAGTCATTTCTTTATTCAGCTGCTCCTCTGTGCCCGGCATGATATCTTTAACCAGCCCGCGTTCTGTCAGTTCTTGTATCAGGTTCAGTTTCATCAGAATTTGTTGTTTTTCTCCCTTAACCGGGGGTATTTTCC